>NZ_DASYBS010000095.1:0-2151 GCF_036500665.1 Cedecea sp. | reverse complement strand
CGCTCGTGAAGCCCATAGCTTTAAAGGCAACGCGTGGAGCAATGGTTTGGGGGTAAGTGCCAGCCTGAACAATACGCATACGCTTTACCTTGAAGCAGACAGTATTACGGGCAAGCGCTTCAACCAGCGGCAGATCAACGGGGGCTACCGTTTTAACTTCTAATCACGCATCTTAAAACCAGCCCGGGCGAGTTTCGGCCAAAAGGTACTTGCCTGAGCTGCCCCCCCGAAATCTTCTTTTACCGATAACGCCAGTGGTCACCTGATTTTAATCGGGTGAACCAGGGTTGAACAACCGAAGGGCTTTATCCGCCCCACTTCCGAAGAGATCCTGCGTATGAAACACACCGCTATTGCGGCGGCGCTGCTGTGCGCTGCCGTCGCCGTTCCTGCATTCGCCGGTGACGATGCCGACGCTAATGACCCCTGCGCTATTTATCTGTGTATGGCGGGAAAACTGGAGGGGGGCAACCCCGCCGAATGCGACCCAATGTACAAAAACTTCATGAACATCAAGAAGAAGAAGCATGGTGCCTTTCTGCCAGGCCAGACCGCCGATGCGCGTAAAACGCTGTTGCAGAAATGCGCAGCCGCCGATCAGACCATTATCAACAAAATCATCAGCAAGTTCGGCAGACTGAAGGGGTGACAGATGATTAATTCAACCGAACCAATGGCTTTTTTCCTCCGGAACAAGGGCGAAATCACCGAACCAGAAACCTGTCCAGGCTACACCCGCACGGGAATGGGCGTCGTTATGCTCCCCCCATCGGTATTCCGTGCGCTCGACAGCATTGTTAGTTGTGATACTGCGGCCGCTGATTTTGCCCGGACAATCATGGACAACTGCGCTTTCAGAGTGAAACTGAAGGAGCATGGCCATGATTGACCAGACCATCACTCTGGAGTCTTTCGCCGACCTCCTGGTCGACGAAGGACTCACTTCGGCATTCCTGGAAAGCATCCTGTCCATTCTCGCCGAAATAAAGCCTCACGCAGCGGCAGTTCAGGCGAATACGCCTGAACTTGTCCAGCTTGCCGCACTACATTCCGCCACGTTCCTGGCATTACCGGCGCAAAAACAGCAGTTTTGTGCCTCAGTGCTGAGCATGCCGATTTTCTTCATAACGCAGCCTTCAGGTGAAGAAGAAGCCAACCAGTGGATGAAGGAAAACTGGCAATGACATTCAAACGGGGCTTTATAGCCCCTCCCTGGCCACATGTGCGCGGTGATTCTGTGAGCGCCATCAGTCTGATACACCGCACGTCAAAAAACGCTGGCCGGAGTTGTGGCCAGCATTACGAAATTTACCACTACCGCGTTATTACCGGGCTTGCAGACATACTGAACAACCTTAACACCAGTGACGCAGCGACTTTTCAGGAGATTGCGGTCAGTCAGGGTTTTCGTCTGGATGAAAGCACCCGGCAGGGCGCATATCAGGCTTATCAAAATATGTTGTATGAAATCAGGAGAGAACAGGAATGAACCGTAATTTTGCCAAAATAATTCTAAGTAAGCTGGATGCCCATATATTCGTCATCGGCAGAGCGGGGGCAGGAAAAAGCACCCTTATTCATGACGCTAACATTCCCGACGCCAGATACTTTGATTTTGTGGAACTGACAAAAAATGGTGGCCGGGCGAGCCCATGCATGCTCTGTGAAAATAATTACGCTGACTTCGAGTCAGAACTACTCAACACGCCTGAAAAAAACCTGATCCTCGATGCCGTGGAGTTTCCTGTAAACCTTGAAAGCTCAAAGTTGCTGCATCTGATTAAGACAGCAAGGAAATCAGGTAAGCGACTCATTATTGTCGCCTTCCCTGAAAATGCCGATCCGGTACTTCTCCGGTATTACCAGGGTGTATTAGGTTCACTGAGCGCAATTATTCGTCTGGACAGAGAAGGGAATAACTTCACCTGTGAAGTTGAAACATATTTTGATCCTGAGCAGGAGAACGATTAAATGAGACTGTGGATAGCAGAAAAGCCCTCTGTGGCCAGTGACATTGTAAAGGCGCTCGGCGGCAACTTCACCCGGCATAATGGCTATGCCGAATCGGCCACCGACATTGTGAGCTATTGCGTTGGACACGTCCTCGAAATGGTTCCCCCGGAAGTGATCAACCCGGCCTATGCCACCTGG
>NZ_DASYBS010000094.1:0-10794 GCF_036500665.1 Cedecea sp. | reverse complement strand
AGCGATCGTCGGGAACGAATCGCGAACGACCCCGAATGTTTGGGTGATAGCCGGTGGGTTTACCGCTTCAGCGGCGATGAGCTTGCCGGGCGCCAGGGTTGCCAGGGAGATGGCGCTTTCTCCCTGGCACGTTCACCGTGCACTGAACGTGCAGGGAAAACGGCTCGCAAGGTGAACGGAAAATCTGGGGCTTGTAAATATCATCCCCAGAAAGGAGCAAAGGGAGCTTTGGCTATGGAACACCACAAACCCTCCCATACCCTTATTTCTTCACACTCAGCGTCTCCTGCTCCTCAAGCAGTTCTACCACTTCTTGCGGATCGTCCTGCGGAGCCGGCGCCTCGTGCATCCAGACCGAAATCAGGCGATAAGAAACCGCCAGCAGTACCGGGCCGATAAACAGACCGATCATCCCGAAGGCGATTAACCCGCCGATAACGCCAGAGAGAATCAGGATCATCGGCAAGTCTGCGCCCATACGAATGAGCATCGGGCGAATGACGTTATCCATAGTGCCTACAACACAGCTCCACACCAGAAGCACCGTACCCCAGGTGGTATCGCCGCTCCAGTACAGCCAGATAATGGCGGGCACCAGAATCACCAGCGGGCCAAGCTGAATCAGGCAGCTAAGCACCATCAGCACCGTGAGCAGGGCTGCGTAAGGAATACCGGAGACGGCCAGGCCAATGCCGCCCAGCACGCCCTGAACCAGCGCGGTGACGACGACGCCGAGCGCGACGGCGCGGATAGCCTGGCCTGCCAGCAGCACGGCGGCATCACCTCGTTTGTCCGCTAAGCGGAAGGCGAAGTGGCGAATACCGTTGCCCAGCGTTTCACCCTTCGCGTAGAGCAGCACGCTGAACAGCAGCATCAGGCCGAGGTGCATCAGCAGGGTACCGATGTGCACGGCCTGGCCGAGGAACCAGCTGGTGGTCGAGCCGATATACGGCCGAACCTTTTCCATAATCGCGCTGCCGCCGCTGTTTACCAGCGTATTCCAGCCGCTGTAAAGCTTGTCGCCGATGAGGGGAATGCTGTGCAGCCACTCAAAGGTCGGCAGCTCCATATGTCCTTTCGTCGCCCAGTTAATGACCGGGCCGCTGTTGTCCACCAGGCTGTTCACCAGCATGGCAATCGGAATAACGAACAGCATCAGCAGGAGCAGCGTCATCACCAGCACCGCGAGCGAGCGTTTTCCCCATAGAAGGTTTTGCAGTTTGATGAGCAGCGGCCAGGTGGCAATCACGATAGTCCCGGCCCAGGCAAACCCTAAAACAAAGGGGCGCACGATCCACAGACAGGCGATAATCATCACCGAAATAAACAGCACGGACAGCAGGATCTGCAGCAGATCCTTTGGCTGACTGACTTTAATCATAGGAAGAATCACCTCAATAAAATGCACCCGCGCTAAATTCGCAAGGTGATAATTTAATGATGATGTATTTCTTTGATTTTTGACAGGCGCAATTCGCATCCCATTATCTTAAATAACAGCCGCAAATCCTGACGGAATATGATAAAAACAAAACAGACACGCAAACGATAACTCTTACTAAGCAACACAGGGTCGACCCGTCAATGATCCCACAACTTTCTCAGGCACCTGGCGTCGTTCAGCTGGTGCTCAGCTATTTAGCATCACTGGAGCAACAGGGCTTTACCGGCGATACTGCCACCAGTTACGCAGACCGCCTGACCATGGCGACCGACAACAGTATTTATCAGCTGCTGCCGGATGCGGTGCTGTACCCTCGTTCAACCGCCGACGTCACGCTTATTACCCGCATTGCCTCAGAAGAGCGCTTTAACACGCTGGTGTTTACCCCGCGTGGCGGCGGGACGGGGACCAACGGCCAGTCGTTGAACGGCGGCATTGTGGTCGATATGTCCCGCTATATGAACCGTATTATCGAGATCAATCCCGAACAGGGCTGGGTGCGGGTGGAAGCGGGCGTCATTAAAGACCAACTTAACCAGTTCCTCAAGCCGCACGGCTATTTCTTTGCTCCGGAGCTTTCCACCAGTAACCGTGCCACGCTGGGGGGGATGATCAATACCGATGCCTCCGGGCAGGGCTCGCTGGTGTACGGTAAAACCTCCGATCACGTGCTGGGCGTGCGTGCCGTGTTGATGAACGGTGATATTCTGGATACCCACCAGATGGCGACGCCGCTTGCCGAAGAGCTGGCCCGCGAGGAGACAACGAGCGGAAAAATCTACCGCACCGTGCTTGAGCGATGCCGCAAACGGCGTCAGCTGATTATCGATAAATTCCCCAAACTGAACCGCTTCCTCACCGGCTACGACCTGCGGCACGTGTTTAATGACGATCTGAGTAAGTTCGATTTAACGCGTATTCTGACCGGCTCTGAAGGTACGCTGGCATTCATCACCGAGGCGAAGCTGGATATCACCCGGTTGCCGAAAGTGCGCCGCCTGGTGAATGTGAAATATGACTCCTTCGACTCAGCCCTGCGTAATGCGCCTTTCATGGTCGATGCCCGGGCGCTGTCGGTAGAAACCGTCGATTCCAAAGTGCTGAACCTGGCGCGGGAGGATATCGTCTGGCACTCGGTGAGCGAGTTGATTACCGACGTGCCGGATAAAGAGATGCTAGGCCTGAACATCGTGGAGTTTGCCGGAGATGACCAGGCGCTTATTGATGGTCAGGTGAGCGAATTGCGCGCGCGCCTTGATGCGCTGATGGCCGCAGGCGAGGGGGGCGTGATTGGCTGGCAGGTTTGCGATGAGCTTGCCGGCATCGAAAAAATCTACGGCATGCGTAAAAAAGCCGTTGGCCTGTTGGGGAACGCAAAAGGGCAGGCAAAACCGATTCCGTTTGCCGAAGATACCTGCGTGCCGCCGCAGCACCTCGCGGACTACATTGTTGAATTCCGTGCGCTGCTGGATAGCCATAACCTCAGCTATGGGATGTTTGGCCACGTTGATGCGGGCGTGCTTCATGTTCGCCCGGCGCTGGATATGTGTGACCCGCAGCAGGAGATGCTGATGAAAAGCATCTCCGACGACGTGGTGGCGCTGACGGCAAAATACGGCGGCCTGCTGTGGGGTGAGCACGGCAAAGGGTTCCGCGCCGAATACAGTCCTGCTTTCTTCGGCGAAACGCTGTATGAAGAGCTGCGCCGCATTAAAGCCGCGTTTGATCCGGAAAACCGCCTCAACCCCGGCAAAATCTGCCCGCCGCTCGGCGTGGACGACCCGATGATGCAGGTGGATGCCGTAAAACGTGGCACGTTCGACCGGCAAATCCCCATCGCGGTGCGAACCTCATGGCGCGGCGCGATGGAATGTAACGGCAACGGCCTGTGCTTTAACTTCGACGTGAAAAGCCCGATGTGCCCGTCGATGAAGATTTCAAGCAACCGCATTCATTCGCCGAAAGGACGCGCAACGCTAACCCGCGAATGGCTGCGCCTGCTGGCCGAGCGCGGCGTAGACCCGCTGCAGCTCGAAAAACAGCTGCCGGAACAGCGTGCCAGCCTGCGTGGGCTGATTGAGCGCACCCGCAACTCCTGGCATGCTAATAAAGGCGAGTATGATTTTTCCCATGAGGTGAAAGAGGCGATGTCCGGCTGCCTGGCCTGTAAAGCCTGTTCCACCCAGTGTCCGATTAAAATCGACGTACCGGAGTTCCGCTCTCGCTTCCTGCAGCTTTATCACACCCGTTATCTGCGTCCTCTGCGCGATCACGTAGTTGCTTCGGTTGAGAGCTATGCGCCGCTGATGGCACGTGCGCCGAAAACCTTTAACTTCTTTATGAGCCAGCCGTGGGTGCAGAACCTCTCCCGCCGGCATATCGGCATGGTTGACCTGCCGATGCTCTCCACGCCGACCTTGCAGCAGCAAATGGTTGGCCACCGCTCCGCTAACACGACGCTGGAACAGCTGGAGCGCTATTCTGACGAGCAGCGGGCGAAAACGGTGCTGGTAGTGCAGGACCCGTTCACCAGCTATTACGATGCTCAGGTAGTGGCAGACTTTATTAAGCTTGCGGACAAACTGGGCTTTGAGCCGGTGGTACTGCCGTTCTCGCCGAACGGTAAAGCACAGCACATTAAAGGCTTCCTGCAGCGTTTTGCCCGCACGGCGAGCAAAACCTCTGAGCTCCTTAATCGCATCGCGAAACTCGGCATGCCGATGGTCGGCGTCGACCCGGCGCTGGTGCTGTGCTATCGCGATGAGTATAAACAGACATTAGGTGAAGAACGCGGTGATTTTCAGGTTCAGCTGGTGCACGAGTGGCTCCAGACCGTGCTGAAAGAGCGGGAAGTACAGGGCGCAGGGGGAGAAGCATGGTACCTCTTCGGCCACTGTACCGAAGTGACTGCTTTACCGGCGGCCCCGAACCAGTGGGCCGGCATTTTTGCTCGTTTTGGCGCGAAACTCGAGAACGTCAGCGTTGGCTGTTGCGGCATGGCTGGCACTTACGGTCACGAGGTAAAGAATCTCGCTAATTCATTGGGCATCTATGAACTCTCCTGGCACCAGGCGATGCAACGCCTGCCGCGCAACCGCTGTCTGGCAACCGGCTACTCCTGCCGCAGCCAGGTCAAGCGCGTTGAGGGCAACGGCGTACGGCATCCATTACAGGCTCTTCTGGAGATTATCGGATGATTTGGCGACGTGAAGCCACGCTTGCCGCGCTCAATAAAATGGGCGCGAACAATATGGTCGGCCATGTAGGTATCGAATTTACGCGTTTTGATGACAACGAAATAGAGGCCACCATGCCGGTGGACGAGCGCACCCTGCAGCCGTTTGGCCTGCTGCATGGCGGTGCGTCGGTGGTGCTGGCGGAAACGCTGGGCTCCGTGGCAGGATACCTGTGCACCGAAGGCGAACAGAAGGTGGTTGGCCTTGAGGTAAATGCCAACCACATCCGTTCAGCACGCGACGGCGTTGTGCGCGGCGTTTGCCGGGCGGTACACGCCGGCCGTCGTCATCAGGTGTGGCAAATTGATATTTACGATCAGCAAGACCAGCTGTGTTGCACTTCTCGCCTGACGACGGCGGTGGTGTAAATCAATAGCTGAAATAAGCCCACGCTCAGCCATCAGGGGCGTGGGTTGTCCATTTGTAATTTCTTCATGTGATAATTTTCTTAAAAAACTATATATCCGCAGCTAATTTTGCTACAAAGCCCGCCGCAGGATGTTTATAAATTTAAGGACAAACTATGTGGATATTACTGGCTGCGGCCTTATTGGTTTTGCAATTTAATAAAAAGATTTCTCTCGGCTTATTATTGGCGACGGTGGTGTGGGGGGCCTTTGATGGCGTACTCGACTGGCGGGCGCTGGCTTCACTGGCGGTAATCACCGTGCTTGCCGTCGCTTATTTAAAAGCCGTAAACAGAAAACCCGTGCGCTACGCGCTTGAATTTTTGCTGGTTGTCGCCTCGGTAGCGCTGACCCTCCATGCTGTTCCCGGTTTCCATAATCCAAAGGTGCTGGACTCGGTTATTGCCGGGCCGCAAAGCGCGCCGTTCTCCATGTATTACAACTTCGACAAAGCGCTGGTGCCCTTTATTCTGCTGGTGGGGATGAAATCGCTGTTTGTCAGCGAGCCGAAATATCAGCCTGCGAAGTCCTGGTGGATCCTGCTGGTTGCGTTGATCCCCGGTTTGCTGCTGCTGGCGGTGGCGCTGGGTGGATTGAAGATTGAACCGCATGCCCCGCAGTGGCTGCTGCCGTTCCTGTTTGCCAATATCTTCTTTGTTTCACTGGCGGAAGAAGCGTTGTTCCGGGGCTATCTCCAGCAGCGTTTATCCGGCTTTATGCATCCGGTTATGGCGCTGATTCTTTCAGCCGCGATATTCGGTGGACTCCATTTTGCCGGGGGGCCACTGATGATTATTTTCGCTGCGCTTGCCGGTCTTATTTATGGCTTGGCGTGGATGTGGAGCGGGCGGCTATGGGTTGCCGTGGCGTTTCACGTCGGGCTGAACATTACCCATTTATTGCTGTTTACCTATCCTGTGCTGCGGCATGTGATGCCGTGATGGGTCGCGGCAATAATCTACGTGTTTTTTTATTGCCGCTATCACCTGTCATTTTATTGATATGAATTCAGGGCCGGCAAGTATCTATTTGGCGTTAGGCAGTGAGGAGAATTTCTCGCAGGGAAGGATCGGGATATAAAACTGGCATCGACAGGAAAAGTATTATTTCCTGAGATTCAATGCCAGTGTATTAGTGGTATTTAATTAAAGAATAAATGGCGTTGTAACTTTAAGGAATTAAAGCGGCTTCTTCTCACAGTAGACTGCGAAAGGATTCGCCTGCCCGCTCCACATCAGAATGGCCTGGAGTCCTGCTCCATATTCAGTGAATGCCCTGACCTGCACGTTTGGTAGCGGCTCCCCGGTATTTTTATGCGTGCCTTTGCAGGTATAATCTGACATCCAAAAGAACGCATGGGAAGAGAATGAACATGTCAGCAATAAGGCACTTGCAGCCATCATGGTAAGTTTACGCATAATTGGTCTTTCCTTAGTTTGATTAACAAGATTGATAATAACCAGCCGACACTCTTTGTCAGCGGTCATATCCATATTAGAATTTAAGTCTCGCCGCTGCGTGGAGTTTTTCCTGATAAATCTGCGTGATGATTTTTATTTTTGATTTTATTTTTGCGTCAATATAAATATTCAGCCCGCCACCTTGTGTCAATAATATACTCAGATGGTAGCGGCCCAAGTGTTACAATGAGCCCGTTATCACTGAATTTACTCATGGAAAAATACGGTATTTCTACCAGAGGCATCCAGGGGGCAGTGCTCTCCGGTGGGGAGCGTCGGCGTGCTCATTTTTCAATCAGTGAGCTAACGTTGATGTAACGTACGCTTTGCGGGCTGACAGCACCGGTGAGGAAAGTTCAACCGATTTGTGAACGCGACGAGAGCGAGGGATCTGATGGCGGTATGGCCTGCCAGCGCTGGCCGTAGGATGCATGGACGATTCGTCTGAAACGACTCAACTGCAATACGCGGGGATATTCATCATTACCGAAATGCACGACGGAATCATGGAGGCCTTCATTGAGCGAGACGATTATATTTGGTGGTGAATCTACGTATCAAATCCACGATCCCGTATACGCAGACCTTTAAATAGCATTCAGACGTCTTTAGCCCAGGCCTTGAGTCACCGCCTTAACAGCCTGACCACCAGCCATGCGCTCCCCACGATAGCGCATAAGAAAACAAGGGCGGGAAAGAACGGAATACCAAATAGTGTCCAGTTAAGGCCGAATAACCACGGCGTCATCACCATCATCAGCGCCGCTATCACAATGGCAAGTGCTAACGTTGATGCTGCCCGCTCCAGGGATTTGCCCAGTTGGCTAATGTTCTCAATGTTAATATCCGCGTGCAATTTGCCGTGGCGCAGCCTCTGCGTCACCAGCCGTAAAGTCTGCGGCAGGGCGTCTCCGCCATCCATAAGCTGATTGCCCAGTTTAAGCAGGCGTTTGCGGCTTCCGATACGGGTATAGCGTTTCCGCATCTCTTTTTTAATTACGGGACGCAGAATGCTGAGGATATCGAACTTCGGATCCATCCTCAGCAGCACGCCATCTGCAGTGATAAGTGCTTTAAAGAGCAGCACAAGATCGGGGGGCAGCGTCAATAAGCCACATGAGGACAACCCCATGAAGAAGCGTTTTTCCGACGAACAGATCATCAGTATCCTCCGCGAGGCTGAAGCCGGGATTTCTGCCCGTGAGCTCTGCCGTAAGCACGCCATTTCCGACGCCACCTTTTTCTCCTGGTTCATCTAGCGTAATTGTGCTGCTGGATACAAAAATTGTTTTAAGGGATACCGTTTTTGCAAAGTTTCACCTGGTTATCACGACAAGTTCCGGCAATTATACTATTTTTGGAGATATCTACGGGTTGAACTTGAAGCGTGCAGACTCCCAGACTTCAATCACAACCAGCATTACAAATAGCAATGGATTTGTAAGGCTGGAAATCGGTCCTTTCACCAGTACTGGCGGGGAGTACACACTAACAGGAACGGTGCAACTATGTTAAAAATGACCCCGCTAAGCGCTGAGGAATCCCCAGTAATGGGCGGGTAAAAAAAGACAGGCATAGAGTTTTGTGATCTACTGATTGTGCAACCAGTTCAATGAGATCACCTCTATGCCTGCCCGTCAATTATGTCAGAACTTCTTTCATGATGCTTTAGTGCCATTCCACAAATACCGACAAAATGCACTTCTTGATGCCACTGTTGCCTTAACCCGTGGTGCATCACTGACTCTGACCAGTATCGGGCGTTATTTACCCGGAACCGCTCAGGTTAAAAACAAAATTAAACGTGTTGATAGGTTGCTGGGGAATGAAGTGCTTCATCGCGATATTCCCCTGATTTTTAAGAGCATTATATCCATGCTGACAAACCCGTTATCACTGTGTGTCATCGCAGTCGACTGGAGTGGCTATCCATCACAGGAATATCACGTCCTCCGTGCCAGCTTGCTTTGCGACGGGCGTTCCATTCCGTTACTGAGCTGGATTATTCCTTCGCAAAAACAGCAAAATGTGCGAATTCAAAACGCATTCCTTGATGCTCTTGCCGATGCGGTAAACCCAAAAGCGCGGGTCATTATAGTGACTGATGCCGGTTTCCAGAATGCCTGGTTCAGTCATATAAAACAGTTGGGATGGGACTTCACTGGTCGCGTCCGGGGCAGGGTGAAGTTCAGACTACATAATACAGGTGAATGCTGGCACGACGTCTCCGATATCAAAGCTCAGAAACACCCGGTAATTAAAGCAGGGGAGCGCCCTGTCCATCTCGGGGCCGGGACGCTGGGACGAGCGGAATATGCACGCTGCAACGGACATTTTTATCTTCACAAATGGCCGTCCCGGGAACGCAAACATAAACATGCACGGTGTCGAATCCATCGTAAATCACAGGTCCGTGATGCCCGAAAAGCAGCAAAAGAGCCCTGGCTTATCTTCAGCAGTACAGACGACTTTAAGCCACGAGAAATAATGAAGTTATACAGTCGGCGTATGCAGATAGAGCAGAACTTCCGGGATGAGAAAAGCGAGCGCTTCGGGTTCGGGCTGCGGGCAAGCTACAGTCGTTCAGCGGAAAGAATGCTGGTCCTGAGCCTGCTGGCGACACTGAGCACAATAGTGCTGTGGCTTATAGGTTATCACGCTGAAAATAAAGGATTACATCTGAGGTATCAGGTCAACAGTATTAAATCGCGACGGGTAATTTCGTATCTGACGTTAGCGGAGAATATCATGCGACACTCCCCGCTAATATTAAGACGAACGGTGCTGAGCACCGTTCTTAACCACCTCGCCAGAGACTACCGGATTATGGTACTGGTTTATTAGCGCTGATTTATGGGGATCCCTCAGCGCTAAGCGGGGTTTTTAACAGTCAATGAGTTTTTGCTGCAAAATTTTTTGATAGCAATCTTTCCTAAATTTATGGATGGTGTCTCTATAAACCTAAAAATTAAGTAAGCAAAGGCTATAGACAAAGCTGTCATTAGTATAAGCCTCCCAATGCCTGGCCCTTGACTATAAACGGGCATGTCTGGACAGAATGTGCCCAGCACAGTGATCAAACCAGCATGGGAGATGTATAATGAGTAAGAGATGTCACCTAAGAAGTTCAACACCTTGTTTTCTTTCAAGCCCTTTTGTGCCTCATAAGACATGACGCCGAATACAAGCACTATCGCCCATAAACCGAAATTCATCGGGCCATAGAAAAAACGCCATCCTGACAAGAAGCAGGAAACATAAAAAGATACGCACAGGAAGGCAACAATGTTTACAATAGGAACTTTCTTCAGTAAAGATCTGAACTCATAAAGCAGCATTCCATAAACAAACTCAATCATCATAGGTGACGATATTAAGCGAAGAAAGCCTCCGGGTAGACTAGGGTCGTTGATGTTTGCTGCTGCTTTTCCATAAAAATCAAATTCACCATTAAAATGGTACTGAAGCAGGAACATTGGAACTATAAGCATTAATATACAAAGTGCAGTTCTATATTTATGGCTTATGGACATGGCAATCATAAATACCATATAGAAATAAATTTCGTATGTTAAAGTCCATGATGGAAGCAGAATGCTATATCCGAAAAATGGCGCTTCACTTGCATAGTTCAATTGAATTAATAATGCTGATTTTAAAAATACTGTCCAGTCAGCGGGTGCAACCCAATAGCAATACGCCAGCAGCATTATTATATAAGGTGGGTAAATCCTGAAAAATCTTTTCAAGAAATAGTTTGTTGTATTGTTTTGCGTTTTAGTTTTTGTAGAAAGCGCGATTATGAATCCTGATATTATAAAGAAAATATCAACACCGCCAGCGCCAGATAAAAATAACAAATCACCTAAGTTACTTTGAGCATAAACATGATTCAAGTTTTCTCTTAAGTGAAAGAAGACAACCGCTAGAGCCGCAAGACCCCTCAGATAATGTATGGAATTTATTTTGTTCATTAAGTCGCCACTATTTTAATGTTTACGATATTTTAAATGCCAATCTCATACTTGTCACTAAATGAAGTTATCAACTTGGTCGGTATTCCCACCGCCTGACATCTACCATCAGGTCATGAGTAAACCCACTCAGGTGCTGAGGGATCCCCATAAATCAGCGCTAATAAACCAACACCATATTTCGGTAGGTTTTGGCGAGGTGATTAAGAACGGTGCTCAGCACCGTTTGCTTTAAAATTAGCGGGGAGTGTCTTAAGACATTCTCCGCTAACG
>NZ_DASYBS010000093.1:0-89077 GCF_036500665.1 Cedecea sp. | reverse complement strand
ACTCAGGCGGGGTTGAGCTGTCGGGAACAGCGAAAGAGAGCGATCGTCGGGAACGAATCGCGAACGACCCCGAATGTTTGGGTGATAGCCGGTGGGTTTACCGCTTTAGCGGCGATGAGCTCGCCGGGCGCCGGGGCTGTTCGGGGGATGGCGTTATCCCCCGGACACGTTCACCGTACTCTGAACGTGTCCGGGGAAAACAGATCTACTGGTGAACGGAAAATAGCGGAGCAACAGATCTCTCCTTGCAAGAGAGATCGCTACTTAACTGCTCGCTTTACTGTCAAATTTCCCAAAAAGCTCACGCTCATAGGCCTGGGCTTTTTTATGGTCGAATTTGTGTTCCCACTTGGCGATAACCAGCACCGCCAGCGCGTTGCCGACCACGTTCAGCGCGGTACGCGCCATATCCAGAATACGGTCAACCCCGGCAATAAACGCCAGCCCTTCCAGCGGAATACCGACGCTGCCAAGCGTCGCCAGCAGCACCACGAAGGAGACACCCGGCACGCCGGCAATCCCTTTTGAGGTCACCATCAGCGTCAGTACCAGGATGATTTCCTGCCACAGCGACAGATCGATACCGTACAGCTGAGCGATGAAAATCGCCGCGATGCTCTGGTACAGCGTCGAGCCATCGAGGTTAAACGAGTAGCCGGTCGGCACCACGAAGCTGGTGATCGACGCCGGAGCACCATAGGCCTCCATCTTCTCGATAATGCGCGGCAGCACGCTCTCAGAGCTGGCGGTGGAGAACGCCAGGATCAGCTCGTCTTTCAGAATCCGCATCAGGATAGTGATTTTCAGCCCGCATATGCGCGCCACGGCGCCCAGCACCACAAACGCGAAGAAGGCAATCGCCACGTACACCAGCACCACCAGCTTCAGTAGCGGCCAGAGCGAGGCAAAGCCAAAGTTCGCCACGGTCACCGAGATAAGCGCGAAGACGCCCACCGGCGCATAGCGCATCACCATGTGCGTCACTTTGAACATGGTTTCAGAGATGGAGCGGAAGACGGTCACCAGCGGCTCGCGATGCGTGGCCGGCAGCGACGACAGCCCAAGGCCAAACAGCACCGAGAAGAAGATGATCGGCAGCATATCGCCCTTCGCCATCGACGCGACAATGTTGGTGGGTACGAGGGACAGAATGGTGCCCATCAGACCGTGAGCATGGCTTTGAACATCCTGGGCAGTATGCTGATATTTCGAAATATCCACGGTAGCAAGCTGCGACATATCAATGCCGTGGCCCGGTTGAAACACATTCGCAAGCGTAATGCCCAGAATGATGGCAACCGTCGTGATCACTTCGAAATAAATGATAGTTTTTGCCCCAATGCGGCCAAGCTGCTTTGCGTCGCCAACGCCCGCGATACCTACCACCAGGGTAGAGATAACGATCGGCACAACAATCATTTTAATCAGATGGATAAAGATATCCCCCGCCGGGGACAGCAGGTTAGCAATCAGCCATTCACGGCTATCACTTTGATAATGAAGAAAACTTCCTAAGAGAATGCCCAGCACCAGCGCAAGTAAAATTTGCCAGGCCAGGCTGATTTTAAAGTTTTTCATAACGACTACAGTTCCTCAAAAAAGCGCCATTCCCATGCTGTTGATCCAGGAAAAGGTCACAAACTGAAAGGGGGTATGACAAACGTCAGGTGTTACGCGGGATTTTTATAGCGCCGTATCAGTACCATCCAGATAGCATGCTACGCAACTCTTCATTTTCAGAGGTATGCACTCACATAAAGCAGATAAACGGGATTTTTCTTAGACTCACAAGCATAACCTATTGTTATATAAAAATTTTATTTTTTTATTTTTAGTGATCAATACCACAAGTAATTATTTCTTATGATTCATCTGCTTGAACAATTATTGCGCAATTATTTTAATGCGTGATCTGCCGCCCAAAAAGTAAACAAAGCTGCCAATACCCCTACAATTAACGTTTGTGTGACATATTATTAACATCCAAAAGGAGAAAAAAAGCCATGAGCCAAGTACACAAACATGCTATTCCCGCAAACATTGCGGACCGTTGCCTGATAAACCCGGAGCAGTACCAGGCCCTGTATCAACAGTCGATACAGGATCCGGACGCGTTTTGGGGCGAACAAGGGAAAATTCTCGACTGGATCAAGCCGTATCAAAAGGTAAAAAATACCTCTTTTGCGCCGGGAAACATCTCTATCAAGTGGTATGAGGACGGTACGCTCAATTTAGCCGCGAACTGCCTCGACCGGCACCTGAAAGAACGGGGCGATCAAACCGCCATTATCTGGGAGGGCGATGACGCGACCCAGAGCAAAAACATCACCTACCGCGAGCTGCATCGCGACGTCTGCCGTTTCGCCAATACGCTGGTCGATCTGGGGATTAAAAAAGGGGATGTTGTCGCCATTTATATGCCGATGGTGCCGGAAGCGGCCGTTGCCATGCTGGCCTGCGCGCGTATTGGTGCCGTACATTCCGTCATCTTTGGCGGCTTCTCGCCTGAGGCCGTGGCCGGACGCATTATCGACTCCAGCTCGCGGCTGGTGATCACCGCCGACGAAGGCGTGCGCGCCGGGCGTTCCATCCCGCTGAAAAAGAACGTGGATGATGCGCTTAAAAACCCAAATGTTAAAACCGTCGAGCACGTTATCGTGCTTAACCGTACCGGCGGCAAAATCGACTGGCACCAGAACCGCGACCTGTGGTGGAGCGAGCTGGTAGAAAAAGCCAGCGACCAGCACCAGCCGGTCGAAATGAACGCCGAAGATCCGCTGTTCATCCTCTATACCTCCGGCTCTACCGGCAAGCCAAAAGGTGTGCTGCACACTACCGGCGGCTACCTGGTTTACGCCGCAACCACCTTTAAATACGTCTTCGACTACCACCCAGGCGATGTGTACTGGTGTACCGCGGACGTGGGCTGGGTTACCGGGCACAGCTACCTGCTTTACGGCCCGCTGGCCTGCGGGGCAATCACGCTGATGTTTGAAGGCGTGCCTAACTGGCCGAAGCCAAACCGCATGGCGCAGGTGGTCGACAAACATAAGGTGAATATTCTCTACACCGCGCCGACCGCCATCCGCGCGCTGATGGCCGAAGGGGATAAAGCCACCGAAGGCACCGACCGCTCTTCGCTGCGCATTCTTGGCTCCGTGGGCGAGCCCATCAACCCGGAAGCCTGGGAGTGGTACTGGAAGCACATCGGCAATGAGAAATGCCCGGTGATGGACACCTGGTGGCAGACGGAAACCGGCGGCTTCATGATCACCCCGCTGCCGGGCGCAACCGAGCTGAAAGCCGGTTCCGCGACCCAGCCGTTCTTTGGCGTTCAGCCCGCGCTGGTCGATAACGAAGGCAACCCGCAGCAGGGCGCAACCGAAGGCAATCTGACGATTACCGATTCCTGGCCGGGCCAGGCGCGCACGCTGTTTGGCGACCATGAGCGCTTCGAGCAGACCTACTTCTCCACCTTCAAAAACATGTATTTCAGCGGTGACGGCGCGCGCCGGGACGAAGACGGCTATTACTGGATAACGGGCCGCGTGGACGACGTGCTGAATGTGTCCGGCCACCGTCTGGGTACCGCAGAGATAGAATCAGCGCTGGTTTCGCATCCGAAGATTGCCGAGGCCGCCGTGGTCGGCATCCCACACAATATTAAAGGCCAGGCGATTTACGCCTACGTCACGCTGAACCACGGCGAAGAACCGACGCCGGAGCTGTACGCCGAGGTTCGTAACTGGGTACGTAAAGAGATAGGCCCGCTTGCCACGCCGGATGTACTGCACTGGACAGACTCGCTGCCAAAGACCCGCTCCGGCAAAATTATGCGCCGCATCTTGCGCAAGATTGCCTCCGGCGACACCAGCAACCTGGGCGATACCTCAACCCTCGCCGATCCTGGCGTGGTAGAAAAACTGCTGGAAGAGAAGCAGTCCATTTCGATGCCTTCTTAAAACAGAATTACCCCTCGTTATTTCAGGCAAGGGCCGGGTGAGAGGATTGAGCCGTATATTTCCCCTCACCCTAACCCTCTCCCCAAAGGGGCGAGGGAACCGTACGGCGTTTTTACTTAAAAACAATACCCTATCCCCTCCTATGGATTTCGCGTTGCAGGCAGCAAACACTGTCATCCCCAGGAGCATAGATTCACTATGTGACTGGGGTGACAAATCTGTCAGGAACAGATTTGAACGCTGATTACAGCGGCCCCCGTAGGGGCGAGGTCCATGGACGGACCGAGTAATCGTGTGCAGCCAACGCACCTGCAGCGCGAAAGACGACGGAGGACCTCTGGAGACTCTGTGATGAATCAAGATATTTATCAGCGGATAGAAAGCAGTGCGCATTTCAGGGAGTTGGTTTCCAAAAGGCAACGGTTTGCCGCCCTCCTGTCACTGATTATGTTAGTGATTTACGTGGGTTTTATTTTGCTGATTGCCTTCGCACCCGCGTGGCTTGGCACTCCGCTTCATGACGGTACCAGCGTCACGCGAGGCATCCCTATCGGCATCGGCGTTATCGTTATTTCCTTCCTGCTCACCGGGATTTATGTCTGGCGTGCTAACGGCGAATTTGACCGCCTGAACAACGAAGTGCTGCGTGAAGTGGGGGTTAAATGAAACGTTTTCTTGCGGCCTTTGCCGTTCTGCTGCCTGCCGGTGCTTTCGCCGCCGATGCGATAACCGGCGACGTGCAGCGCCAGCCAACCAACTGGCAGGCGATCATCATGTTCCTGATTTTCGTCGCCCTGACGCTGTATATCACTTACTGGGCGTCCAAACGCGTTCGCTCCCGCAGCGATTATTACACCGCAGGCGGCAACATTACCGGTTTTCAGAATGGCCTGGCGATTGCCGGTGACTTTATGTCGGCCGCCTCGTTCCTCGGGATTTCCGCGCTGGTTTATACCTCAGGTTATGATGGTCTGATTTACTCGCTGGGTTTCCTTGTCGGCTGGCCGATTATCCTGTTCCTGATCGCCGAACGCCTGCGTAACCTGGGCCGCTATACCTTTGCCGACGTGGCGTCTTACCGCCTTAAGCAGGGGCCAATCCGCACGCTGTCCGCCTGCGGCTCGCTGGTCGTGGTCGCCCTTTACCTGATTGCCCAGATGGTGGGCGCCGGGAAGCTCATCGAGCTGCTGTTCGGCCTGAACTACCACGTCGCCGTAGTGCTGGTGGGCGTGCTGATGGTGATGTACGTACTGTTTGGCGGCATGCTGGCCACCACCTGGGTGCAAATCATCAAAGCCGTGCTGCTGCTGTTCGGCGCAAGCTTCATGGCGTTTATGGTGATGAAGCACGTCGGCTTTAGCTTCAACAACCTGTTCAATGAAGCGATGGCGGTTCACCCTAAAGGCGCGGCAATCATGAGCCCTGGCGGATTAGTCAAAGACCCCATTTCTGCGCTCTCTTTGGGCCTCGGCCTGATGTTTGGCACCGCTGGCTTGCCGCACATCCTGATGCGCTTCTTCACCGTGAGCGACGCCCGCGAAGCGCGTAAGAGCGTGTTTTACGCCACCGGCTTCATGGGTTACTTCTACATTCTGACCTTTATCATCGGCTTTGGCGCCATTATGTTAGTCGGTGCTAACCCAGCGTTTAAAGACGCGGCGGGCGCGCTGATTGGCGGCAACAACATGGCGGCGGTTCACCTTGCTGATGCGGTCGGCGGTAACCTGTTCCTGGGCTTTATCTCTGCGGTTGCCTTCGCCACCATCCTCGCGGTTGTGGCCGGGTTAACGCTGGCGGGCGCTTCGGCGGTGTCTCACGACCTTTACGCCAACGTCTTCCGCAAAGGCGCTTCCGAACGTGATGAGTTAAAAGTATCGAAAATCACCGTTCTGGTGCTGGGCGTGGTGGCTATCCTGCTGGGTATTCTGTTTGAAAAACAGAATATTGCCTTCATGGTGGGGCTGGCGTTCTCGATTGCCGCAAGCTGTAACTTCCCGATTATTCTGCTGTCGATGTACTGGTCGAAGCTGACCACGCGCGGCGCGATGATTGGCGGCTGGCTCGGCCTGCTGACCGCCGTGGTGCTGATGATTCTTGGCCCAACAATCTGGGTGCAAATTCTCGGCCACGAAAAAGCGGTCTTCCCGTACGAGTACCCGGCGCTGTTCTCTATTCTGATCGCGTTTGTCGGTATCTGGCTGTTCTCGATTACCGATAACACGCCGGAAGGTAAGCTGGAGCGTGAGAAGTTCCGCGCGCAGTTTATTCGTTCTCAAACCGGCATCGGTATCGATCAGGGGCGGGCTCACTAGTTAGTAAGCGCTTACCGGGGCTATATATGCCCCGGTAAATGTAGGTTAAAACATTAGCCAGCTGACCAGCGGCGCGACCAAAACCGTCACTACGCCGGACAGCATCATCACCAGGCTGGCAATCACCCCTTCCTGAGGCCCCAGTTCGTAAGAGCGCGCGGTGCCCGCGCCGTGAGAAGCTGCACCGAATCCGGCACCTTTAGCGATTCCTTCCCTGATCGACAGGCGCAGAAACAGTACGTCCCCTACCGCCATACCGAACACGCCGGTGATCACCACAAACAGCGCCACCAGTTCAGGTTCGCCGCCGATGGGTTTTGCCGCCGCCAGGGCAAAAGGTGTGGTAATCGAGCGCACCGCGAGGCTGCGTTGAATGCCGTCAGGCAGGGTAAATAAGCGGGCCAGCCAAATCGAGCTGGTTACCGCCACAACCATCGCCGTCAGCACGCCGGCGGACAGCGACATCCAGTGGCGTTTAATTACCCTAAGGTTGTCATAAACCGGCACCGCAAAAGCGATGGTGGCAGGCCCAAGCAGCCACAGCAGCCAGTGCGCCTCGCCCATGTAGTTACTGTAAGAGATGTGCCCGAAGACAAGCATCGCCACCAGCAGCACCGGCGTAAAGACCAGCGGCATCAGCGGCAGTTTGCGAAAGCGGCGATACAGGCGTTTGTTGGCGAAGTAGAAAATCAGCGTGACCACGAGGCACAGCACGCTGAGCTGAAAGTTAGTCATGGCGCTGCTGCCTGCGGGCTTCGCGGTCCAGCTCAAAGCGGTAAACTCTTTCCACCACGAAAGCCGTACTGGCCAGCACCAGCACGGTGCTTATCGCAATCACGGCAAAAATGCGCCAGCCTTCCACCATCAGCAATTGCGAGTAATTCACCACGGCAACGACCGCCGGGACAAAGAACAGCAGCATCTCGGCCAGTAGCCATTTTGACCCTTCCCTGACCCATTTCAGCGGCACAATGCGGCAGACAATCAGCGCCAGGAGCAGCACCATTCCCACCAGATTCGCGGGCAGCGGCAGGTGCCCCCACGTGACCAGCTGCTCGGCAAAAACAAAAAGCCCGGCGTACAGGGCAACCTGCACGGGAACGCGCAGGCTATGAATTACAGCAGGCGTAAAACGACCTAACGCCAAAGCCATGATATGTACTCCAGAAAAAATACCAGCCACGATTATAGAGAGCGGTTCTTCGCTACTGAAATGAATTAAAATCATTGCAGGTATAGTTAACGGGAATAGTTATGGACATCAGAACGCTGCGTTATTTCGTCGAGGTTGTACGCCAGCAGAGCTTCACGCGTGCGGCGGAGAAGATGTTCGTCACGCAGCCCACCATCAGTAAGATGCTGCGCAATCTCGAGGATGAGCTGAACTGCACGCTGCTGATCCGCGACGGTCGCCGCCTGCTGCTGACCGACACCGGCCAGATAGTATTCCAGCGCGGGCTGGCAATCCTTGCCGAGTTTCGCCAGCTTGAGGCCGAGCTAAGCGACATTAAACAGCTCACCAACGGCGTGCTGCGCCTCGGCATTCCGCCGATGGTCGGCACCCTGATGACCGGCCCGATCGGCGTTTATCAGCATCGCTACCCCGGCGTGGAATTTAAGATTTCCGAGTTCGGCGGCCTGACGGTGCAGCAGGCGGTGATCAACGGCGACCTCGATCTCGCGGTGACGGCGATGCCGATAGAAGACGAAAACGCGCTAACGGTGATGCCGCTGTTCCGCCATCCGCTCTGCGTGCTGGTGCCCCGCTCCGGCCCGTGGATTGGCCGCACCAGCGTTGACCCGGCTGAGCTGGCCGAACACCCGCTGCTTATCTACAACGAAGATTTCTCCCTTAGCCGCCAGCTTATGCAGCTGTTTGCCGACAACGGCTTCACCCCGCGCATCGCGGTGCGCAGCGGGCAGTGGGACTTCCTGGCGGCGATGGTTCAGGGCGGCGTGGGGATTGCGGTGCTGCCGGAGCCGATTTGCCGCAAGCTCGACCACACCACGCTGATGTGGCTGCCGCTCAACAGCAATTTAAGCTGGCAGTTAGGGATGATTTGGCGTGAAGGGGTTTATATTTCGCAGAGCGCGCAGGCGTGGATTGATTGCTGCAGAGAGTTCTGGCCGGAAGTGGAAACCGACCAGAACTAGCGGGATTACTCTTTCTCGATCAGCAGCGCTTCCAGCAGGTCGAGATCGTGCAGGAGTTTTTGCAGGGTCTCGTTGCTGATTTGCTGCGTGGCGCGCAGATGGTAAAGCTCGGCGCGCTCCGAGCGCAGCGCCGTCAGGCGGAAGCGGCGTTCCAGGTTTTCTTCCAGCTCGCTGCTCTCAACGTCATTCCGGCCGTCTGCCCGGCGACGTAAATTCCCGATAACCCGCGAACTCACCTCCTTCAGCAGCTGGTCGTCAATGTTCTCATTGCTGTCGACGGCCAGCCGTTCTTCCATTTTCTGGATAGCGACAATCGCCACTTCGGCCGTCGCGGAACGTGCCAGACGCTCTTCTTTACGCGCCAGAGACTTATCTCCGACCTCAACGTTTCGCAGCAGAATCGGCAGCATGATAACCCCGGCAAACAGCGAGAACAGGATCACGCCAGCGGAGAGGAAAATCAGCTCATAGCGCGCCGGGAAAGGCGTACCGTCGTTCAGGAACAGTGGGATCGACAGCACACCGGCCAGGGTAATCGCCCCACGCACGCCGGCGAAAGAGGCGATACCCAGCTCGCGGGTAGTGAAGGAGCCGAACTCCAGCGGGCGTTTTTTCATAAAGCGTAGGCTGATGCGCTTCATCGACCACAGCCACAGGAAACGCACCGCGATCAGCGCGAAATAAATCATGCCGACGTCGAGGAATAGCATCCACAGTTCAACGTTCGGATCGGCATTGGCCGCCGCGACGGACGTCTCGAGAATGCCCGGCAGCTGCAGGCCTAACAGCAGGAAGACCATGCCGTTAAACACAAACTCCAGCATCGCCCAGACGCTGTTCGCACGCAGGCGCATGGTGAGTGGCGCGCTGCGCAGAACGCCGGACCGGGTGATGGTCATCCCTGCGGCCACTGCGGCCAGAATGCCGGAAACCCCGATATGCTCGGCAATCAGATAAGACGCGAACGGCAGCAGCAGCAGCAGCAGAATCTGAGTTGCCGGTTCATCGCCGCTCCAGCGGCTCATCAGGCGCAGCGATTTCCCGTACAGCCAGCTGACCGCGATACCCGCCAGCAGGCCGCCCACGGCAACCTTGAAGAACTCGAGGGATGCACCGCCGACGCTAAAGGCCATCGCCCCAATGGCGACCGCGACAGCGAGCTTCAGGGACACCAGGCCGGAGGCGTCGTTCATCAACGCTTCGCCCTGCAAAATACCCATGATTTTCTTAGGAATACGCCCTTCACCCACGATACCTGAAAGCGCCACGGCGTCCGTCGGTGACAGCACGGCGGCCAGCGCAAAAGCAGGCACCAGCGGGATCCCCGGTACAAGGAAGTAAATCAGGAACCCGATGCCGACCACGGTGACCAGCACCAGCACCAGCGCCAGGCCAATAATTTCCCGGCCATGGTGGAGAAACTCATGGGTCGGCGTCTTCCAGCCGTCGGCAAACAGCAGCGGCGGAATGAAGAGCACCAGGAACAGCTCAGGGTCAAATTCGACGTGCAGGCCAAAGTGCGGCCAGGCAAGCAGGGCCCCAATGGCGATTTGCATTAACGGCAGCGGGATCTGAAACGGCAACATACGTGTTACCACCCCAGAGAGGGAGACCACGAGGGTCATAATCAAGATGGTGAAGAAAATTTCCATGTTTTCCCTGAACGTGATGTGTGATTTGAAGCGTCGCCTTTGGCGGTTGTTTTAATAATAAAACAACTTTTTTCATCACATTGGAACCGGAAATGCCCGAAGTGGGCAAAAGCGGCGGGTTACAGAGCGCAACCCGCACGAATTGAAAATCAGATAGCCCAACCGCCGGCGTAGAACGCCACCAGCGCAACGGCGATAACCACGGTACCGATGTTCAGCTTACGCCATTCACCGGACACCACGCGGCCGATAACCAGAGAAGCAAAACCGATCATGATGCCGGTAACAATGTTACAGGTCAGCACGATAAATACCGCAGTAATCAGCCCGGCCATCGCATCAACGAAGTCCGCAAAATCGATTTTGGCGACGTTGCTCAGCATCAGCAGGCCAACATACATCAGCGCAGGCGCCGTGGCGTAAGCCGGCACCAGATAGGAAAGCGGAGACAGGAACAGGATAAGCAGGAACAGCACGCCAACGACGATCGCGGTCAGGCCGGTTTTACCGCCCGCTGCAGTACCCGCTGCTGATTCGATGTAAACCGCTGCCGGGGCTGCGCCCACCAGACCGGAGAACACGCTGCTCAGGGAGTCGGTGGTCAGCGCTTTGCCGCCGTCGATGATCTGGCCGTCTTTGTCCAGCAGGTTTGCCTGGCCGGCTACCGCACGGATAGTCCCGGTGGCGTCAAATACCGCGGTCATTACCAGCGCCAGCACGCTTGGCAGCACAATCGGGTTCAGCGCGCCCATGATGTCCAGGCTGCCAATCAGCGAGTTGCCTTTGTCATCGCTCAGCGACGGCATGGCGAAGATACCGGAGAAGTGAACGTTCGGGTCAAAAATCAGGCCAACGATGGACACGCCGATAATCGTCAGCAGAATGCCGCCCGGCACCTTCAGTTTTTCCAGACCGATGATCACCGCCAGGCCAATCAGCGACATGATAACCGGGAAGCTGGCAAAGTGGCCCAGCGCAACCGGCAGCCCGTCCAGCGGGTTTTTAATCACCAGGCCGACGCCGTTTGCGGCAATCAGCAGCAGGAACAGGCCGATACCAATCCCGGTGCCGTGCGCCACGCCCATCGGCAAATTGCGCAGAATCCAGCTACGAATGCCGGTGGCAGAGATAAGGGTAAACAGGACGCCCATCAGGAACACCGCGCCAAGCGCGACCGGCACGCTAATGTGCTGGCCGAGTACCAGGCTAAAGGCGGTGAAGGCGGTCAGCGAGATGGCGCAGCCGATAGCCAGAGGCAGGTTGGCCCACAGGCCCATAACGATGGAGCCCACGCCCGCCACCAGGCAGGTCGCCACGAAGACCGCCGTTGGTGGGAAACCCGCTTTACCGAGCATGCCCGGCACAACGATGACGGAGTAGACCATGGCCAGGAAGGTCGTCAGACCGGCGACAACTTCCTGACGCACGTTACTGCCACGTGCAGAAATTTTGAACCAGGCGTCGAGCGAACCGCCGGCACGCGGAGAAGGTGTAGACATAGTGAAAAATCCCCTGAGATTTTTAGAATGACGTTTGTCCGGGTGGTGGACAACCCGCTGCCAGTTAAACGTTGTCTCCCTGCGCTACGATTGTGACAAAAGGGGTGTCACAAAAAAGCAATCGTTTAACTCCACGCGGACAAATCGGTGTAACAGAATTAAGGCAAACGATTATCCAGCCTTACTGACGGGATTTTCAACTTAACTTTTGCCCTTTTCGCGGAAAATGTGCTCAGCTGATGAATTAATCGCCTCGTAGTGCGCAAACGTTATCGTCAATGCGCAATTTCGCAACAAAATAGCAAACTGCCGACGCGTTTTTCACCCGCTTGCCTGAACGGCGATCACGTGCCGGGGATCTCAAAAGGCCCACCCTGATTTAGCGCTCTCTGCCAGGCCGGGCGCGTCTGAACATTTTTCATCCATGCCTGAGTGTGCGGCATATCGTTCACCTCGCCTCGTGCCAGGAGCGCAGCCACGGGGAAACTCATCTGAATATCTGCCGCACTAAACTGCTGCCCGGCAAACCACGCGTTCTGATTCAGGTGATCTTCAATAAAGCGGGCATGAGTGGCGATTTGCTTGTTGAGCCAGGCTTTCTGCACGCCTTGCCCCAGCGCCTTCCCCAGCGGACGCAGAGGCCAGGGAACCGGCGCTTTGCCGAGGCTGCCAAAAACCAGCTTCATTAATAACAGCGGCATCAAGGACCCCTCCGCGTAATGCAGCCAAAAGCGGTACTGGATCTTGTCGTTAATCGCCACCGGCTTCAGGCGGTTTTCGCTATCGTAGGCTTCCTGAAGATACTCAAGAATCGCACCGGACTCAGCGAGGATATGGCCGTTATCTTCAACAACCGGTGATTTACCTAACGGATGAATTTTTTTTAATGCCTCCGGTGCGAGCATCGAGGGTTCCCGCTGGTAACGTACGATCTGGTAGGGTTGCTCCAGCTCTTCAAGCATCCAAAGGATGCGCTGGGAGCGAGAATTATTGAGATGATGAACCGTTAGCATGCGGTAACCTTTTGTTTAGCCAGTTGGAGTAACTATAGGAAAGCCGCCCGCGCATCACATGTCAAAAAAATGAACAAAAAAAGACCGATTGACCTTGCAAAGTGAAGGGGGCTGCCTACACTTAAATTGTCAGTGCAGACCGGAACCTCCAAAGTCAGTGTGTAAGTGTTATTGAGGGGCGCTGATGTCGGGGGAAACCCTCCTGTCAGAACGGGATAGAGCGAAAGACAAAGACCGGAAAACAACTAAAGCGCCCTTGTGGCGCTTTAGTTTTTCTCAGGCTACTGACGATTATCTTGTGAGAAAGAAACTTCAGCTAGCCGCACCTGTAAACCAGGAAAATCAATTCATTGATTTTTCAATCTTCCAACAACCGCGCACCTGTGCCCAGCTCACCCAGCTTGTCCCCGGGGTTACGCAGCGGGCATTCCGCTCCGGATAAACAGCCGCAGCCAATACAGCCATTCAGTTCGTCACGCAGCGCGGTCAGCGTATCAATGCGGTGATTCAGCTCCTCGCGCCATTGCGACGAAAGCTTCTTCCAGTCGTTTTTGTTGATCGAATGCCCGTCGGGCAGCACGCCAAAGGCATCGCCCACGGTACTGAGCGGAATGCCGATGCGCTGGGCGATTTTGATTATCGCCACCGTTCGTAGCACATCACGTTGATAACGCCGCTGATTACCTGAGTTTCTCGTACTATTAATTAGCCCTTTGCTTTCATAAAAGTGAAGCGCGGAGACGGCCACGCCGCTACGCTTCGCCACTTCACCTGGCGTCAGCAGCGTTTTTATTCGGGGCAATTTCTTTTCCATAATGCTCTTTACCTCAAGTTAACTTGAGGAATTATACTCCGGGTCAACGAAACTAGCTAACCCGGAAATGAGGACGACTCATGGCTCACCAGGACATCATTTATACGTTGACTGAATGGATTGATGAACATATTGACCAGCCACTGAACATCGACGTGGTGGCGAAAAAATCAGGTTATTCAAAGTGGTACCTGCAACGCATGTTCCGTACCGTGATGCACCAAACGCTAGGCGACTATATTCGCCAGCGCCGTCTACTGATGGCCGCCACGGCACTGCGCACAACCCAGCGCCCAATTTTTGACATCGCGATGGACTACGGTTACGTCTCGCAGCAAACCTTCTCCCGCGTATTCCGTCGTGAGTTTGATCGCACACCGACGGATTATCGCCATCAGGCCTGAGCAGGGGCTACCGAAGCAAGCTTGATGCCGCCTGGCGTGTACAGCCAGGCGATAAATTCCTGCGGAGGGAGGGCTTTTGCAAAATACCAGCCCTGACAGTACTCCACGCCGTGCTCCACCAGCCAGGCAACCTGCACCTCGGTTTCTACCCCCTCGGCGATGGTCGTCAAATTTAGGCTGTGGGCAATATCAATAATGTGCTCAACCAGTAAATGACTGGCGCGTTCGCTGACGACGGAATCAATGAAGCTTTTGTCGATTTTTAGAATATCGACGTTAAGATACTGCAGGTTATGCAGATTAGAATAACCAGTGCCGAAGTCATCTATTGCAACCTTAAAGCCCGCGTTGCGGAATTCCTGAATAACCGGTCTGGTTTTTTCAACATCTATAAACCCGCGCTCGGTGACCTCGATTTTTATCTGCCCAGGCCGAATATTATAGGTTTTAATTCGCTCGGAAAGTACGGTTATTAAGCGCGAGGAGTGAAAGTCGGATGCCGAAAGATTAATTGAAATATAAAGTCCCGGATGGTCGGCAAGAAACTCGCCAAAATCTTTAAATACGGCATCAACAACATAGTCCGATATTTTATGAATCAGGCCTTCGGATTCTGCCAGCGGAATAAACGTTCCTGGGCTGATGGTTTGACCGTTAAAATTAACCCACCGCAGTAGTGCTTCTGCCCCCACGCAATAGCCGTTTTGAATATCAATAATGGGCTGATAGTGCAATTGTAGCTGCTTTCTGGCCAGAGCCCTTAATAGCATGCGGCGCGGTGAATTTAACTGCTGACGGGTACGAGACCACATCATTAAAATCAACAGGCTGCAAATAACACCTAGCGGAAGCGTCAGCGTAAGCTGGTGATACCACTGGCGGTTAAACAGAGTTTCGGACGTTGAGACAATCACCGCAATCGGTCTTTTAGCCGACTGGTCGATAGTGTAAAAGCGGTCATCCTGAGTAAACGTTTTTTCTTTGCGCAGAATAAAACGATGCAACAGATCGCTGTCAGCCCCCGGACTCAAAGAGAAAAAGCTGCGGGTCACCGTGTCGTACACCCCGTAAATCAGCGAGTCATCTTCGGACAAGACTTCTGACCAGCTAAGCGGGTTAATCACAGCCATATAATTCCCGCGCTGCATATAGGTCATTTTATGCCCGGCATAAAACGGCGTATCCAGATAATAATAAATGGCGACGTCAGGTTTGCGGGTATAAGAAGGCAGCGGAGCAGGCAGCGATTTTAAAGGCTTATAGCTGGTAGAGCACAGCATCTTATCGCCTCGGATGTAAATTAAATCTTCGACAAATAGTTTACCACGCACGATATCCAGCATATTTGCCATATGTTTAGGGCTGCATATTTCCCCTGAAAAACGTTCTGCCTCGCTGCGGGCCTCATTAACATGGGTGATAACAATTTCCGTTTTTTCCATCACCAATTTGCCGAAAGAGTGCAGATGCTGTTGGGTGTCGCTGGTTGCGCGCACGTGGGCAAAATAGATCGCCAGCATTATCGGCAGGCAAACCATCAGGACAAAACCTGAGGTACGCAACACCTTTAGATAAACTCGTCTCACCATGATGCTCACATGACCCTGCTTTTATGCGCCTGTTTTATGCCTTACCGGAACAACCTGATGACCGTCGATTACGTTGCATCATAAATCTGGCTTTAGCAATAGCCTTCAGCCGTTAACTCTGCGGAAATTAATTTGCGCAACAATGAGATAAGATTAATAGGGAAGCCGTTTAGCTTAAGATTTCACCTGCCGCACTAATATGAGTTTTTCTGGGGCTAAAGCAGCAGGGAATGATTATTTAAACGAAATTGTGGTAAACCTCAGATAAACAAAACGTTCACACCTCTTCCACCCCATTCTGCATAAAAATGCCGCTCGCCGACGCAGCAAAGCGGGCAAAAAACCACCACGAAGCTGGCGATTTAACGCACAAAGGTGATAAACTTCACATTACCAGTGCAACAGAAAAATAAATTGCAGCTTTTGAGGAACAAGGTTCATGGCAACAATCACTACCGGCGTTATTTTGATGCGCTGGCCGCTGCTCAGCGCGATTTTGATGTTTTTGGCAAGCAGTTTAAATATTCAGTTTCGCCGATCGGACTACCGCGCATTAGCCATTGTGAGTAGCGGCCTGGGGATTGCTGCCTCTTGCTGGTTTGCCATGGGGCTGCTTGGTCTGACGCTCGGGGACTTCCCTGTTATTTGGGCTTCGTTTAAAACGGGGCTGGTTGATATCATCGCCCGAATGCCACCGGAATGGCCAACCATGATGCCTTAACAGTCTGTCAGGAAGAAAAACCGCCCTCGTTGGCGGTTTTTTTATTTTCAGGCTTCACACAACAAAGCCATATTCCAGCAATATTTGCCGTGCGGTATTCGAAGTCAGAAAAGCCCGCAACGGCTCCGCTCGTGCATCGCACAACGCCAGTCCATAATCTGCCTGGATATTGTAAAGCGACGGGATCTCAAACACCCGCAGTTCCCGGTAAGACTTTAGCGCTTCCGCGTAGCTTCGATAGCCAATAACAAGGTCGGCCTGCCCGCTACCAATCAACCATTCAGCAGCAAGCTTACCGGCAGGCACCGTCTGCGTCTCCGGCCCACCCACTAAAGACCTGGCTCGCGACTGCAATTCGACGCCAGTTTCAGCCTCTACTTTCGCAAAAAACTGCCAGGTGTAATCTCCTGAGGGATCGCTCCCCGGCGTAGATGTGCCAATACGCAGCGCCGGATTAGCCAACAACGTTAACCAGGTGCTGTGCTCATCAACGCAGTATGCCGCCGCCGTCAGGCAAAGCGCATTTCCGGCAAACCTCTGAACCGCCAGCGCTTTGCCCTGTGCCAACAGCGTCTGAGGGTGCGCCATGTTCGCCGAAGCAAACAGAGCGCAGTTTTCACCGGCTTCGATACGCGCTCGCAGCATGCCCGCAGGCGCAAACTGCGTCGCCGTTAAGATACCGGTTTGCCGCCCGAACTCCGCCATAAGCGGCGGCCAGACTCGCCTCAAACTGCCCGCTGCCAGCACCTGCAAAGGCATTACTCCACACCTTCATAATGCGTACGGTAAAAACGCTGATACCAGCTGTCGGCCACTTTCTTCATATCAATATCTTTGAATTTGGCCGGATAGAGTTTTTTCGCCATCCACAGTTCACCGATGGCCATCGCTTCCGGCATCGGGTAGCCCCAGGCTTTGGCGTATTCCGGCATCAGCCAGACCTGATGGTTTTTCACCGCATCGATCGTTTGCCACTCGGGTTTGCTGACTACCTCATCGACCACTTTCGGATAACGATCCTGTACAAAGATCGCCTGCGGATCCCAGGCGATCACCTGCTCCATCGACACCTGCTTAAAGCCTTTCACGGTTGATGCCGCCACGTTTAGAGCGCCCGCGTGAGCCATCATCAGGCCGGTATATTTCCCGGAACCGTAGGTCGTCAGATCGGGGTTAGCCATATAGGCTCGTACCCGCTGGCTCTCCGGAATGTCTTTCAGGCGGTCGCTGACCAGCCTGCGCTCGGCAAAGGTGGCGTCGATAAGCGCCTTCGCCTGCTTCTCCTTATTAACCACTTCGCCAATCAGCTCGATGCCCTCTTTCAGGCCGAGATTGTAGGCCTGCTCTTCATCATTCATAGAAGGGTTCAGCTTGTCCTGCTCGCCCGTCGCATCGTGGCGCAGCGAAATTGCGATAACCGGGATGCCAAGCTTGCTGATGCTGTCGATCATCTCTTTTGGCGCATAGTTGGTCACAAACACCGCCTGAGGGTGCAGCGCCACCAGCTTTTCGGTGTTCACACTGGTTAAATCACCCAGCTGGGCTTTGTGCTCAAGCTCTGGAGCAAGCCGGGCATAGCCGCTGCCAAGCTGCTGCTTCCAGTTAGCAAGAATGCCGACTACCTTGTCGGTCGCGTTCATCTGCACCAGCAGATTGAGCGTTTGGTGCTGAAGCACTACCACGCGGTCAACCTCATCGGGGATAGTGACTTGGCGGCCAAGCTGGTCGGTGATGGTGCGGTTCGCCAACGCGGCGAGCGGGGAAAGTACTAACAATGCGCCTAATGTCAGGCGGCGAGTCAATCGGTTCACGGTAGGAGTCCTTATGATCGTTGTGTATAAAAATATACAGCGACGACTCCCCCGCGCCCAGCGATTTTAAGGGGTAGAGACTGAGCTGGATCAAGCGAGGCCCCGTTCTTGAATCCGGCTTCCCGTCTTAGCGTGCACAAAAAGTGAAACCCCAGTTGCCAATGAATGTCCCGGGGTAATTTTTTGTTTTTAATTATTTCCAATCGCCAAAATCTGGTCTGTCCAGACCGTTTCGATACGCCAAATTAGGCCTTTAAGGGGGCTTTTTTTCCTGCCATTGCCAATAGTTAAGAGATCGGATGTCTGGATACCGGTCAAAAGCATCTCCAACCCATTGATTTAAAATTAAAAAAAACGGAAAAAATTAATCGTTGAGCGGGGGGGTAAAAAGCCATATATTGGCGGCGTTTTATGCACCCTAAACGACATTTATACTCTGGATAATTCGAGTTTCAACTTGAAGCATGACGAGTATTGTTTACTTAATTCAGCCGCTGCGCGCATGCCGACGGTTGTAGGAGAGATATGATGACGGATAAAGTCCGTATTGATACTTTAGATGCACAATCTGCAAACGCTACCAACGAAACCTATTTGGCACGACAGGCTGAATTCGAATCGAATGTCAGAAGTTACCCGCGCAAATTACCGTTCGCTATAGCCAAAGCCCAGGGCGCCTGGATCATCGACGTTGAAGGTAACCGTTACCTTGACTGTCTGGCCGGTGCGGGCACGTTGGCGCTTGGTCACAACCATCCTGACATCCTGCAAAGCATCCAAAACGTCATTACCAGCGGCTTGCCGTTACATACTTTGGATCTGACTACCCCGTTAAAAGACGAGTTCTCAGAATACCTGCTCTCTTTACTGCCGAGCCAGGGTAAAGAATATTGCCTGCAGTTCTGCGGCCCATCCGGCGCGGACGCGGTAGAAGCCGCTATCAAGCTGGCCAAGAAACACACCGGCCGCAGCGGCGTTATTAGCTTCTCCGGCGGCTACCACGGGATGACCCACGGCGCGCTGTCCGTAACCGGCAACCTTTCTCCGAAAGCGGCCATCAACGGCCTGATGCCGGAAGTTCAGTTCATGCCATACCCGCACGAGTACCGCTGCCCGCTGGGCATTGGCGGTGACGCGGGCGTGAAGGCGCTGACCTACTACTTCGACAACCTGATCAACGACGTTGAAAGCGGCGTGCGCAAACCTGCGGCCGTGATCCTCGAAGCCGTACAGGGCGAAGGCGGCGTGAACCCGGCGCCTGCCGAGTGGCTGCAGCGCATCCGTAAAGTGACCAAAGAGCACGGTATCGTGCTGATCATCGATGAAGTTCAGGCTGGTTTTGCCCGTACCGGCAAGCTGTTCGCCTACGAACACGCCAGCATTGAGCCAGACATCATCGTGATGTCCAAAGCCGTTGGCGGCGGTCTGCCGCTGGCCGTGCTGGGCCTGAGAAAAGAGATCGATGCCTGGGAACCCGGTCACCACACCGGCACCTTCCGCGGCAACCAGCTGGCGATGGCAACCGGCCTGACCACCCTCAAGTACCTGAAAAACAACAACGTCGCTGACAAAGTTGCCGCGCAGGGCGAATGGCTGAAAGGCAAACTGATCGCGCTGCAGAAACGCTACCCGGCTATTGGACACGTTCGCGGCCTGGGCCTGATGCTCGGCATTGAGATCGTCAAGCCAGAAGAAGCACAGGATCATATGGGTTGCTATCCCGCTGACGGCGCGCTGTCTGCTCTGATCCAGAAAAAATGCTTCGAAGCGGGCCTGATTCTGGAGCGCGGTGGCCGTAACGGCTGCGTGCTGCGCCTGCTGCCATCCCTGCTTATCAGCGACGACGAGCTGGAAATTTTCCTGAGCAAATTTGAAAAAGCCTTGTTAGCCGCTGGCGCAAAAGCTGTCTGACTGGAGTAATAAATATGTCCCGATCTCACCCGATTCTGGCCTCCTCTGCGCAGAGCATTGAGGAGTACCAGCAGGCGATCGCCCAGACCAGCCAGGCCGTAGTGGAATGGCTGCAGCAGCCCCAGATGTACCAGGGCAAAACCGTCGCCGAGCTGAAAGAACGTATTCAGCTCGACTTCAATCCTCAGGGCTTGGGCAACCAGGTCGCGATTGAACGTGCGATTGAGTACTTCTTAAAAGACAGCCTGCTGGTGCATCACCCGCAGTGCGTGGCGCATCTTCACTGCCCAAGCCTGGTGGTTAGCCAGGCCGCGGAAGTGCTGATCAACGCCACCAACCAGAGCATGGACTCCTGGGATCAAAGCCCGTCAGCGACCATCATCGAGATGAAGCTGATCGAATGGTTGCGCGCACAGGTAGGCTACCCGGCTGGCGATGCGGGCGTGTTCACCAGCGGCGGTACCCAGAGCAACCTGATGGGCCTGATGCTGGCGCGTGACGCTTACTTTGCGCGCCAGGGTCACTCCGTCCAGCAGGATGGCCTGACCGGCGACATCCGTAAAATCAGAGTCCTGTGCTCTGAAAATGCCCACTTCTCCGTGCAGAAAAACATGGCGCTGATGGGCATGGGCTACCAGTCAGTCACGCTGGTGAAAACCGACGAGTTCGCCCGCATGGACGTTAACGACCTGGCGGCGAAAATCGCGCAGGCGAAAGCGAACGGCGAGCAGATCATGGCTATCGTCGCAACCGCCGGTACCACCGACGCTGGCGCTATCGACCCGCTGCGCGACATCGCGAAGCTGGCCGCTGAGCACCAGATTTGGGTACACGTTGATGCAGCCTGGGGCGGCGCACTGCTGCTGTCGGAGAAGTATCGCGATTACCTGAACGGCCTGGAGCTGGTGGATTCCGTTACTCTGGACTTCCACAAACAGTTCTTCCAGACCATCAGCTGCGGTGCGTTCCTGCTGAAAGATGCTCGTCACTACGAGCTGATGCGCTACCAGGCGGCCTACCTGAACTCCGAGTTCGACGAAGAGCAAGGTGTGCCGAACCTGGTGTCTAAATCGCTGCAGACCACCCGCCGCTTTGACGCCCTTAAGCTGTGGATGGGCCTGGAAGCGCTGGGCCAGAAACAGTACGCCGAAATCATCGATCACGGTGTGACCATGGCGCAGAACGTGGCGGCTTACGTGGCTGACCACGCTTCGCTGGAGCTGGTGATGCAGCCGCAGCTGGCAAGCGTGCTGTTCCGCTTCCGCCCGGCAAGCCTGGCTGGCCGCAGCGACGCTGAAATCGCGCTGCTGAACCAGAAAATTGGCGATGCGCTGCTGGAGTCTGGCCGCGCGAACGTCGGCGTGACCGAGCATAACGGCGTAACCTGCCTGAAGCTGACCCTGCTGAACCCGACCGTCACTCTGGAGGACGTAAAAGTCCTGCTGGCGCTGGTTGAGAAAACCGCAGAGCCGCTGCTGAACGCATAATTTCTTGCGTATGAAGAAAAGCCGGTCGCGAACCTTCGCCACCGGCTTTTTTATTATTCAGCTAGCTTCGCCCACAGCCACTGTTCTACATCCTGAACGTGAATATTTCTTGTGAAATTATAGGTTTTTTCCATCGGCCACCAGACTCCCTCGCCGCGCGCAAAGGCAGTACGGTAGCGCAACATGACGTCATCCGGATGATGGCTAAGATCGTCCCGTAAGTCCGGCAGGCTCAGGACCGCTTTGCTAAACGGCTTGTCGCTGGTGCGCTCGACAATATCAGCCAGTCTGCCATAGGTAAGCGTTTCACTGGCAACAAACATCACCTGGTTAACCACACGAGGCTGTTCGAGATAAATGGCTGTCGTGAGCCGACCGATATCTTCCGGTGAGGTTACGGTGACCTGAGTCTCCCAGCTGCCCAGCGCATTGATGGTTTGTTTGCCAAGATTGACAACGTCAAACTCGGGCTCAAACAGGAAGCTGGTGAACATACCTGTCGAAACAATTACCCACTCGGTCACATCCTGGCTGCGCAGCAGCGTTCTGACATCATGCTGTTCATCCCACACCGGCTGGCCACTTCCTTTGCCAACCACATCGTAATCCACACCAAACTGCCACGGAAAATAGCGGCTAACGCCTGCCTGAATAACCGCGTAGGTAATTTTAAGCTGCGTCCCTGCACCCGCCACAAATCCCATACAGTTGATGACAGTGTCAAATTGCTTAAATAGTGAAACCAGCGACTCACTGCAGCTTTCCGTGATATCAGGGGCGATAAAATCGACACCGGCTTCAGCATATTTTTGGTGTGTAGGAGAAGTGGGCTTCCCACTTGCATCCAGGGAGGCCGGGGAAACGCTTGCGGTTATTGAACGCCCCAATGGTGTAACTGCCGGCAACAGCGCATCCAGCATCGCCGCGCCGAGTTGTCCCACTCCAAGCACCAATATTTTTTCATCTTCTTTTGCGATGTTATTTCTCACAGTCTACCTTCAGCCTTTACGGGCGGCGTTATTGCTGCCCTGATGAAAAGTCTACTGCTGCTCTATGCTGCCGATAAGTCATCGGGTTTGGGTTAGACTATTCGTTTAAATGGCACAATCATTCTGTGTGAGGCACTGTGGATAAACTTGAAGCGATGCGCGTATACAGCCATGTGGTCGAAACGCGCAGTTTTGCCAGAGCAGCAGAGGCTTTAGGCCTACCAAGATCGAGCGTCTCCCGTACCGTTAAAGACCTTGAAACCTGGCTTGGCGTACAGCTCTTGCAGCGCACGACCCGTAAGCTGAGCGTCACGGCGGATGGCCAAAGCTATTACGTCGAGAGCAAAAAAATCCTCCGCGAGATCTCCGTTCTGGAGTCATCCTTTCCCGGCAGGAGTGGCCAGCCGAGCGGGCGGTTTAAGGTTGGGATGCCTCAGTCGCTTGCCAGACATTGCATCCTCCCGGGCATCGCAGAATTTATTCAACGCTACCCGGAGCTGGAACTCATTTTATGCTCAAGTGACCGGGTGGTTGATTTAATCCAGGAAGGGTTCGACTGCGTTATCAGAACGGGTACCATTGAAGACTCAACGACCCTGGTTGCCCGCCAGATCGCGCGTTTCAGGTGGTCGGTACTGGCATCTCCGCAATATATTTCTCAATACGGAAGGCCGATGGCCTTAGAGGATCTGCAAAAACATCATGCCGTGGGATATTTAACTCACAAAACCGGGCGTACTACGGAGTGGCTTTTTGGCGATGAAGGGAAAGAGATTACCGTGCGTATGAAAGAAATTCTGATTGTTGATGACACTGACGCCTATATTCAGGCGGGGCTTCAGGGCCTCGGTCTGATCCGCGTGGCCAGTTACCTTGTCAGCGCTTATCTCGAAACCGGTCAGTTGGTCGCCTGCCTGGAGAACCATGCCGTTGAGATGCCGCTGTCTCTGGTTTACCCGCAAAGCCGCCATACTTCACCGGCGGTGCGGGCGTTTTATGACTGGAGTAAAACCACGCTGGAAATGCCGAACAGGCTAGTTAGTCATTTTCTTATCCTTACCTGACTTAACCCCTTGAGCAGTATTATCATTTTTTAAATCAACGATATTCGCCGTTTGCTGTGGGGTATTTAACAAACTGGCTTGTCCGATAAATACGCCGCCTTTTTTAACCGCCAGGCTGACATAGCTCAGGGTGCCATCAATACTGCCATTTTCGCAAACATCAATACTTTCAGCCTGGCAAGTCCCTTTTATCTGCCCATCAACAATGAGCTCCCGGCTTCGGATATTTCCCTCAACCAGTCCATTACGCATGACTTTAACAATCCCTTCCCTGGATTCAATATTCCCGGTAATGGTGCCATATACGTAAACCATTCCTCCTGCATTAATATCCCCCTCAAAACGCACTCCGCTGGCAATGACCGTATTCGCAGGCTTATCTTCCTGTCCAGGAGGATTGCTTTCAGCGACAACAGTATTTTCTTTAACGGTAGGAAGTAACAGATCGGCTGACTCTGGAATATTCACACCAGCACCACCCACTCTAAGTTTCCTGAACATTTTGATGATCCTTATATTAAGAATATGGAGGGTAAAAAAGAGAAGCATAAGCAAAAAAAGAACAACGCTAACAACATCATAGTGGCAGTACCAGGCAATCAGCGTCAGTATCCAGAAAATAATACCGGAATTTAAGAAGATATGACTTCGTTCGTCCACGTCACGATTCATTAGGGATTCCATTCCAGACCAGGTATTCATTTATTTTGCGGCCGCTACAGAATGTCATTATTTTAAAAAATGGTAAATAATAGATTTAATGAATGAAATTGGGCCATTCATTATTTAATTGAATATATACTAAAATATAATGAGCTGGTGATACCCAAAGGATGGGTAGATATAATTAACTAAAAAATAACATTCCGGATATACAAAAAAAAATTAAAAAGCCCCTACCGGTTTCCCGGAGGGGCTGTAATAATCGAATCTTGTTGACGTTTCGCCGATCAGAACGGGATATCGTCGTCGAAGTCCATTGGTGGTTCATTTGACGGTGCTGGCGCGCTCTGCTGCTGAGGACGAGACTGCGCACCGCCGCTGAACTGATTACCGCCCTGTGGCTGCTGAGGCTGACCCCAACCGCCCTGCTGCTGACCACCGTTGCCGCCTGCTGGTGCGCCGCCACCCTGACGGCCGCCGAGCATCTGCATGGTGCCACCCACGTTAACCACGACTTCGGTGGTGTATTTTTCTACGCCAGCCTGATCGGTCCATTTGCGGGTTTGCAGTGCGCCTTCGATGTAAACCTGAGAGCCTTTACGCAGGTATTCACCGGCCACTTCTGCCAGTTTGCCGAACAGCACAACGCGGTGCCATTCAGTTTTTTCTTTGGTTTCGCCGGTTTGCTTATCACGCCAGGACTCTGACGTGGCCAGTGTAATGTTGGCAACGGCGCCCCCATTTGGCATATAGCGTACTTCCGGGTCCTGACCCAGATTCCCAACGAGAATCACCTTGTTTACGCCTCTGCTGGCCATGTTCGTGTCTCCTGAAACGGTTTTAAATAGTCTAAACCGGGGATTCTACACTATGCCACCCACAATGTTTATAGCTGCGAGGGACATTCCAGAATGTCGGCTAAGTATAGCTCGTTTCATTAAAACACTGGATATTCATTCAGGTTTTATTGTGTCATAATTAGCCGTTTCTGGCCGTCGGTTGTACCTCATATACATACCAGGCGCATGCAGTCATTATTCCGGGAAAGGTGAATGGATAAGATCGAAGTTCGGGGCGCCCGCACCCACAATCTCAAAAATATCAACCTCGTCATCCCGCGCGACAAACTGATTGTTGTCACCGGGCTTTCGGGTTCAGGCAAATCCTCACTGGCATTCGATACCCTGTACGCAGAAGGGCAGCGCCGCTACGTTGAGTCCCTCTCCGCCTATGCGCGCCAGTTCCTGTCGCTGATGGAGAAGCCGGACGTCGACCATATCGAAGGGTTGTCGCCCGCGATTTCTATTGAACAGAAATCCACGTCCCATAACCCGCGTTCCACCGTCGGCACCATCACGGAAATCCATGACTATCTGCGTCTGCTTTACGCCCGCGTAGGCGAACCGCGCTGCCCGGATCACGACATCCCGCTGGCGGCACAAACCGTCAGCCAGATGGTGGATAACGTGCTGGCGCAGCCGGAAGGCAAGCGCCTGATGCTGCTCGCGCCGATCATTAAAGATCGCAAAGGCGAGCACGCTAAAACGCTGGAAAACCTCGCCAGCCAGGGCTATATCCGCGCGCGCATAGACGGCGAAGTTTGCGATCTGTCCGATCCGCCCAAGCTTGAGCTGCAGAAGAAGCACACCATTGAAGTGGTCGTCGACCGTTTTAAAGTACGCGAAGATATCGCCCAGCGCCTGGCCGAGTCGTTTGAAACCGCGCTGGAGCTGTCCGGCGGCTCTGCCGTTGTCGCCGATATGGACGATGAAAAAGCGGAAGAGCTGCTGTTCTCCGCCAACTTTGCCTGCCCGGTTTGCGGCTACAGCATGCGCGAGCTGGAACCTCGTCTGTTCTCCTTTAACAACCCGGCCGGGGCCTGCCCGACCTGTGACGGCCTGGGCGTTCAGCAATACTTCGATCCTGACCGCGTAGTACAAAACGGCGAGCTGTCACTGGCCGGCGGTGCCATCCGTGGCTGGGATCGCCGTAACTTCTATTACTTCACCATGCTGCGCTCGCTGGCCGAGCACTATAAGTTCGACGTGGAATCCCCGTGGAACGAACTGAGCGACGCGGTGAAGAAAGTCGTGTTGCACGGCTCCGGCAAAGAAACTATCGAATTCAAATACATGAACGACCGCGGTGACACCTCCGTGCGCCGCCATCCGTTCGAAGGCGTGCTGCATAACATGGAGCGCCGCTACAAAGAGACGGAGTCTTCCGCCGTTCGTGAAGAGCTGGCTAAGTTCATCAGCAACCGCCCTTGTACCAGCTGCGAAGGCACCCGCCTGCGCCGTGAAGCGCGCCACGTGTTTGTCGAAAACACCGCGCTGCCGACCATCTCTGACATGAGCATCGGCCATGCGATGGAATTCTTCCAGAACATGAAGCTGAGCGGCCAGCGCGCGCAAATCGCGGAGAAAGTGCTGAAAGAGATAGGCGATCGCCTGAAGTTCCTGGTGAACGTTGGCCTGAACTACCTGTCCCTGTCCCGCTCGGCGGAAACGCTGTCCGGTGGCGAAGCGCAGCGTATCCGTCTGGCAAGCCAGATTGGCGCCGGGCTGGTTGGCGTGATGTACGTGCTGGATGAACCGTCCATCGGCCTGCACCAGCGCGATAACGAACGCCTGCTGGAAACCCTGATCCACCTGCGTAACCTCGGTAACACGGTGATTGTGGTTGAGCACGACGAAGACGCCATCCGCGCCGCCGACCATATTATCGATATTGGTCCGGGCGCAGGCGTACACGGCGGCCAGGTGGTCGCGGAAGGCACCATGAAGGATATTATTGCGGTGCCTGAGTCCCTGACCGGGCAGTTCCTGAGCGGCAAACGCGAAATTGCGGTACCGAAACAGCGCGTTGCCGCCGATCCGTCAAAAGTACTCAAGCTCTCCGGTGCGAAGGGTAACAACCTGAAGGACGTCACGTTGTCGCTGCCGGTGGGGCTGTTTACCTGTATTACCGGGGTTTCCGGCTCCGGAAAATCGACGCTTATCAACGACACGCTGTTCCCGATTGCCCAGCGCCAGCTGAACGGGGCGACCATCGCAGAACCGGCACCGTACCGCGATGTTCAGGGTCTGGAGCATTTCGATAAGGTCATCGACATCGATCAGAGCCCGATTGGCCGTACGCCACGTTCCAACCCGGCAACCTATACCGGCGTGTTCACGCCCGTTCGTGAGCTGTTTGCCGGCGTGCCAGAAGCACGTTCACGCGGCTATACGCCGGGGCGCTTCAGCTTCAACGTTCGCGGCGGGCGCTGTGAAGCCTGCCAGGGCGACGGCGTTATCAAAGTCGAAATGCACTTCCTGCCGGATATCTACGTGCCGTGCGACCAGTGCAAAGGCAAACGCTATAACCGTGAAACGCTGGAGATTAAGTACAAAGGCAAAAGCATTCACGAAGTGCTGGATATGACCATTGAAGATGCCCGTGAGTTCTTCGATGCCGTGCCAGCGCTGGCGCGCAAGCTGCAAACGTTGATCGACGTGGGCCTGTCCTACATTCGTCTCGGCCAGTCGGCTACCACGCTGTCAGGCGGTGAAGCGCAGCGCGTGAAGCTGGCGCGAGAGCTGTCCAAACGCGGTACCGGCCAGACGCTGTATATCCTCGATGAGCCGACCACCGGCCTGCACTTTGCGGATATCCAGCAACTGCTGGAAGTGCTGCATCAGCTCAGGGATCAGGGCAACACCATCGTGGTGATTGAACACAACCTCGACGTGATTAAAACCGCAGACTGGATTGTGGATCTGGGGCCGGAAGGCGGCAGCGGCGGCGGCGAGATTCTGGTCTCCGGCACGCCGGAAACCGTCGCCACCTGCGAAGCATCCCATACCGCGCGGTTCCTCAAACCGTTGCTGAAATAGTCAAACCGACAATTGCTGCCTGACTTGTTCAGGCAGCAATGTCACCGCCTGCTGATACGACGCATCCACCAGATAGTAAATTTGCGAGCCGGGCAGCGAGCCGTCCAGGTAGAGCGTGCTCCAGTGCGCCTTATTCAAATGGGCGCTGGGGAACACATCCTGATGCTGCTGACGCAGAAGCTCCGCCAGATCTGGCGTCGCTTTGAGGGATACCGCCGGGCGCTGATTCTCCGCATGCACCATCGCAAACAGCACATCGCCGACTTTGATTTGCGTTGCCTTCCAGTCGCTGTGCACACTCTGCTCTGCGCCTGGCTTCCTCATGCAGTACTCTAAAAGATCCGAATTCGTCATCTTGATTTCCTCGTCCTGAACGTTTACCGGAAGCATTCGCGGCAGGATTAAGTGTGCGCCAAAAGCGCATAACAGACGAGAGAATTGATTAAAAAAACGGCAATTCATTCACGTGAGCTGCCGTTTTTCCTGTCGGGATCAGTACTCGGAGTTGACGATAACCTCTTCACCAAACGAACCTGCTTTTGGCAGCGGCTGGTAGCTGGAGTTCGAAGCCCGCAGGATGCGAATCCCGCGGGCGCCCACTTCCTGCGCCGCGGTAATGTCGTTATCTGAATCGCCGTAGAAAATCTTGATTTTCTTTTCTTTCAGCCATTGAACCTTGGTGTTCTGGCCTTCTTTATCGCCGGCAAAAATCACCGGGTTCACGCTCGGCTCTGGGATCAGGAAGTCGCTTTGCAGGGTTTTGGTGACGGTTTCGGTTTTCGTCTGGCTGCGACCGGTCACAAAGTAAACGCTGTCGCCACGCTTGAGGTGCATGGTGATCAGGCTCTTCGCCACCTCTTTTGGCATGCTGAAGTCGTCCCAGCCGTTGTTCATTTTTTCCCAGAACGCGGGATTTTTCAGGTAATCCTGTTTGCCCGGTGAGAACTCTTTTTGCCCGCGGTAAAAGCCAGGGCTGGAAAACAGCACGGTATCGTCGATATCAAAGCCAACCGCGACAGGTTCACGGCCAAGCAGGCTGTTTTCAATTTGTGCCACGGAGACCCAGTGGATTGGCATCTGCTGCGCCAGCTGAGCAACGGTGACGCCAGGGTTAAGCGGAGCGGGTGCGGATTCAGTTGCCAGCGCGGCATGATTAAGGCCTACCAGCAGGCAGGCGGCACTGAGTGCCAGGGCGATCTTACGCATTGTTTTCCCTTTTATTTTCTGTTTTTAATTGTTGTTTAAATGAGCAGCCTTGCCATAAAACATTCCGACCATACCCGCCGGGGACCGATCTACAAAGGTTTTTTTCAGTTTAATGTCGCAGAAAACAGGCAGAGTCACAGAATGGCGGTGTGATTTCCTCTCCCTGTCGGGAGAGGAAAAAGGGAACGTTAAAAATCAAATATAGTTAGTGAGTGCTTACATTACAGCAGCAAACGCCTGCGCCACGCGCTGGACGTTGCCGTGGTTAAGACCAGCCACGCAGATACGGCCGCTGGCCAGCAGGTAAACGCCAAACTCATCGCGCAGGCGGTCGGCCTGAGCTGCGCTTAGCCCGGTATAGCTAAACATGCCGCGCTGTTTCACCAGGTAGTCAAAGTTACGCCCCGGCACGGCTTTGGTCAGAACGTCCACCAGCACCTGACGCATTTCCAGAATACGCACGCGCATGGTTTCCACTTCGGCAATCCAGCTGGCTTTCAGCTTCTCGTCATTCAGGACGGTAGCCACAACCTGCGCACCAAAGTTTGGTGGGCTGGAGTAGTTCCGGCGCACGGTCGCTTTCAGCTGGCCCAGCACGCACCCTGCGGCATCGCTGTCTTCACACACCACGGAAAGCCCGCCAACGCGTTCGCCATACAGGGAGAAGATTTTAGAGAAGGAGTTGCTCACCAGCATCGGTTGCCCGGAGGAAGCAATAGCGCGGATGGCATAAGCATCCTGCTCCATGCCCGCGCCAAAGCCCTGATAGGCAATGTCGAGGAACGGGATCAGGTTACGGGATTTAAGGATTTCTACCACCGCGTCCCACTGGCTGTCGGCCAGGTCAGAGCCGGTTGGGTTGTGGCAGCAAGGGTGCAGCAGCACGATGCTTTTCTCAGGCAGCGTATTCAGTTTTTCCAGCAGCGCGTCAAAGCGCACGCCGTTGGTTTCGCTGTCGAACCACGGATAGGTATTAACGGTAAAGCCTGCGCCTTCAAAGATGGCGACGTGGTTTTCCCAGGTCGGGTCGCTTACCCACACCTGCGAATCAGGGAAATACGTTTTCAGGAAGTCCGCACCGATTTTTAAGGCACCGGAACCGCCAAGGGTCTGCACGGTGGCAATACGACCTTCCACCAGCGCCGGATGATTGGCACCAAATAGCAGCGGCGCAATGGCACTGCGGTAGCCGTTCAGGCCTTCCATCGGTAAATAGAGAGAGGCGCCATGCGGCTGCGCGTTCAGGCGAGCTTCCGCTTCCGCGACGGCCTGTAACTGCGGGATAACCCCGTCTTCATTGTAATAGAGGCCGATGCTGAGATTGACCTTGTCGCTGCGCGGATCGACTTTAAAGCGTTCCATGAGGGAAAGGATCGGGTCGCCAGCATAGGCGTCAACTTTTTGAAACACGGTGAGGTTCTCCTGGTTTACAGTTCGCGGATTTCCACTGTAAACCAGGCGAGGACACTCAGTCCAGATACTTCATGGTCACCCTTGAAGTCAGGCGAGTGATAAGTTCGTAAGCACTTACATTTGAGTATTCAGCGATGCGTTCGACCGGCAAGCCATCGCCCCAAAGCACCGCGCTATCGCCCCAAAGCACCGCGCTATCGCCCGGTTTTTCAGCGGCATCCGGCCCCAAATCGACGCAAATCATGTCCATAGCGACGCGCCCCACGATAGGCACTTCGCGGCCATTGACCAGCACCGGCGTGCCGGACGGCGCGCTGCGCGGATAGCCGTCGCCGTAGCCTATCGCCACCACGCCAAGGCAGGTGTCACGCTCGGCAATCCAGGTACCGCCGTAGCCGACCGGCTCACCGGCTTTATGGCCGCGAACGGCTATCAGGCTTGAGGTCAGAGACATCACCGGCTTGAAGCCAAAATCCTCGCCCCACGGTTTTTGCTCCAGCGGAGAAACGCCGTACAGAATAATGCCGGGGCGAACCCAGTCCATGTGCGAGTCAGGCCACAGCAGAATACCGCCCGAAGCGGCAATGGAACGTTGCCCCGGCTTGCCTGCGGTAAAGGAATTGAAGATGTCGAGCTGACGCGGCGTGGCGTCGGATTCCGGCTCATCGGCACGGGCAAAATGGCTTACCACGTTCACCGGCTGGCTAACGTTTTTGCAGGCGGCCAGGCGCTGATAGAAAGCTTCCGCATCTTCCGGCCGTACGCCGAGGCGGTGCATCCCGGTGTCCAGCTTCATCCAGACGGTAATCGGCTGGCTCAGTTCGGCCTGCTCAAGCGCTTCCAATTGTTGAATGCTGTGGATTGCCGTTTGAAAATTTTGGGCGGCGATAACAGGCAGGTCTTCAGCATTGAAGAACCCTTCCAGCAGCAGGATCGGCTTGGTGATGCCGCCCTCCCGCAGGCGCAGGGCTTCTTCGAGACGGGCAACGCCGAAAGCATCGGCGTCTTCTAAGGTGCGGGCGGTCTCCAGCAGACCATGCCCATAGGCGTTTGCTTTCACGACTGCCACCATGCGACTGTTCGGAGCCAGTTCGCGCAGGCGTTGCAGGTTGTGTCGCAGAGCGCGGCGGTTAATGACGACGGTTGCCGCTTGCATGTTCGTTCCTTGCTCAATGTTTGGATTAAATTGTGCAAATCCTCTTAATCATTCAGGTCACAGCAAGGCGGCTTGAAAGATGACGAGGATTTTTTATTCTTCGTCGTACTGCGGCCCGGCGTAGTTATCGAAACGCGACCACTGGCCGTTAAAGGTCAGGCGCACGGTGCCAATGGGGCCGTTACGCTGCTTACCGATAATGATTTCCGCGATGCCTTTCAAGTCGCTATTTTCGTGGTAAACCTCGTCGCGGTAGATGAACATGATCAAGTCGGCATCCTGCTCGATGGAGCCGGATTCACGCAGGTCGGAGTTAACCGGGCGTTTGTCTGCACGCTGTTCCAGGGAGCGGTTAAGCTGCGACAGCGCCACCACTGGTACCTGAAGTTCTTTTGCCAGCGCCTTGAGCGAGCGTGAAATCTCGGCGATTTCCAGCGTACGGTTGTCGGACAAAGACGGCACGCGCATCAGCTGAAGGTAATCAATCATGATCATGCTCAGGCCTTCATGCTCGCGATAAATACGGCGGGCGCGGGAGCGAACTTCGGTTGGCGTCAGGCCGGAGGAGTCATCGATGTACATGTTGCGCTTCTCCAGCAGGATGCCCATGGTGCTGGAGATTCGCGCCCAGTCCTCGTCGTCCAGTTGGCCGGTACGGATTCGGGTCTGATCCACGCGCGAGAGCGACGCCAGCATACGCATCATGATCTGCTCGCCGGGCATCTCAAGGCTGAAGATCAGCACCGGTTTGTCCTGCAGCATGGCGGCGTTTTCGCACAGGTTCATCGCGAAGGTGGTTTTACCCATCGACGGACGAGCCGCCACGATAATCAGATCGGAACGCTGCAGGCCCGCGGTCTTCTTGTTCAAATCCTGGTAACCGGTGTCCACGCCCGTTACGCCGTCGTGCGGCGTCTGGTACAGGGACTCAATTCGGGAAACCGTGGCTTCCAGAATCTGGTCGATGCTTTTCGGGCCTTCGTCTTTGTTGGCGCGGTTTTCCGCAATCTGGAAGACGCGGGACTCGGCAAGATCCAGCAAATCTTCGCTGGTACGCCCTTGCGGGTCGTAGCCGGCATCGGCGATTTCATTGGCGACGGCGATCATTTCACGCACAACTGCACGTTCGCGCACGATATCGGCATAGGCGCTGATGTTAGCCGCACTTGGCGTATTTTTAGAGAGCTCTGCGAGATAAGCAAAACCACCGACGCTCTCGAGCTGGCCCTGAAGTTCCAGGGATTCGGAAAGCGTAATCAGGTCGATGGGTTTGCTCATTTCGAGCAGGCGCTGCATTTCAGTGAAGATCATGCGGTGCGGACGGCTGAAGAAGTCGTTGGCGACCACGCGCTCGGCGACGTTGTCCCAGCGTTCATTATCCAGCATTAAACCGCCCAACACCGACTGCTCCGCCTCAAGCGAGTGCGGCGGCATCTTCAGCCCTTCTACCTGACGGTCGCGGGGTTCTTTCGGTTTGTTGAAGGGTTTATTTCCTGCCATAGTGAGGGAGCTACCAAATTCATAGTGAGAGACCGGGAAGTATAACCATTCTTGTCCCTCTTCGACACAAGGAGTTTCCATGGCAACGCGCATCGAATTTAGCCAACACGGCGGGCCTGAAGTACTGAAAGCCGTTGAGTTTACGCCGAAAGATCCGGCGGAAAACGAAGTTCAGGTTGAGAATAAGGCTATTGGTATTAACTACATTGATACCTATATCCGCAGCGGGCTCTACCCACCTCCGGCGCTGCCGAGCGGGCTGGGCACCGAAGCCGCCGGCGTTATCAGCAAGGTCGGCAGCAGCGTCACTCACCTGAAAATTGGCGATCGCGTTGTTTACGCGCAATCCGGCCTGGGCGCCTATAGCAGCGTGCATAATGCGCCAGCCGATAAAGTCGCTAAAATCCCGGATGCCATCTCCTTCGAACAGGCCGCAGCCTCGTTTCTGAAAGGGCTGACCGTGTTTTACCTGCTGCGTAAAACCTACGAAGTTAAAGCCAACGAAATCTTCCTGTTCCATGCAGCCGCCGGTGGCGTGGGCTTAATTGCCTGCCAGTGGGCGAAAGCACTGGGGGCAAAACTGATTGGTACCGTCGGCTCGGCGCAAAAAGCCGATCGCGCCCAGCAGGCCGGCGCCTGGCAGACCATTAACTACCAGCATGAAAACATCTCTGAGCGCGTCAAAGCGCTGACCGGCGGCAAGAAAGTCGCGGTGGTTTATGACTCGGTCGGGAAAGAGACCTGGGAAGCTTCGCTCGATTGCCTGCAGCGCCGTGGGCTGATGGTCAGCTTCGGCAACTCCTCCGGCCCGGTTACCGGCGTTAATCTCGGTATTCTGAACCAGAAAGGTTCGCTCTATGTGACGCGCCCTTCGCTTAACGGCTATCTCACCACCCGCGAGGAATTCGATGAAGCCTGCAACGAGCTCTTTTCACTCATCGCCAGCGGCGTAATTAAGGTAGACGTTGCGGAAAACCAGAAGTTTGCGCTCAAAGACGTGGTGCTGGCCCATAAGACGCTGGAAAGCCGTGCGACGCAGGGTTCCAGTTTATTGATTCCGTAGAAAGAATTAGGGCTTCCCTTAGGAAGCCCTTTCTTTTTTGTTCGTGCTGTATGTAGGGTACAGCGCGATGAAGTCTTGTTACTGCCAAACGATAGTCGCAGATTTAATAAGTAATTGAAATGACGCTGCCGGGATTAAGTTCAGGCTTGTGATCGGCTCCGCAATACCCAAATTATCCCGCCGTTTTTACGCCTAAAGCTGACGCTTATCGGCCACCAAAGACAACGCGTGTTCAACCACACCAATGCCTGCACCCGCCTTGTGGGCGTTTTCGCTCAGGTAGCGGCGCCACTGGCGCGCCCCAGGAATGCCCTGGAACAGGCCGAGCATATGGCGAGTGACGTGGCCCAGGTAAGTCCCGTTCGCCAGCTCGCGTTCAATGTACGGATACATCGCGCGTACCACGGCAACGGAATCGCTGTCCGCCACATCAGCACCGAAAATCTCACGGTCGACCGTAGTCAGCAGGCCTGGGTTTTGATAAGCCTCACGCCCTACCATCACGCCATCCAGATGCTGAAGATGCGTTTTGGCTTCTTCCAGCGTTTTGATACCGCCGTTGATAGCCATCGTCAGGTGCGGGAAATCACGCTTGAGCTGGTAAACGCGCGGATAATCCAGCGGCGGGATTTCACGGTTTTCTTTCGGGCTCAGGCCAGAAAGCCAGGCTTTACGTGCGTGGATGATGAACATCTCGCATTCGCCCTTACCTGCTACCGTTCCGATGAAGTCGCAGAGAAACGCGTAGCTGTCCTGGTCATCAATGCCGATGCGCGTTTTCACCGTCACCGGGATAGAAACCACATCGCGCATCGCTTTAATGCAGTCAGCAACCAGCTGCGCTTCGCCCATCAGGCAGGCACCGAAGCGCCCGTTCTGCACGCGATCGGAGGGACAGCCAACGTTAAGGTTAATTTCATCGTAACCGCGCGCTTCGGCAAGCTTCGCACAATGCGCCAGCGCCTGCGGATCACTTCCGCCCAGCTGCAGCGCAATCGGATGCTCATCTTCGCTATAGGCCAGATAGTCCCCTTTGCCGTGAATGATCGCCCCGGTCGTCACCATTTCGGTGTACAACAGCGTGTGGCGAGACAGCTGACGCAGGAAATAGCGACAGTGGCGATCGGTCCAGTCGAGCATCGGCGCAATGGAGAAGCGGTGCGGCTGGAAAGGAGTCTGGTTGCTTTGTGAGGACATACGTTTACGCAGGCTACGATTAAAAAAGGGTCGCTACTATAGCATAAAGCTGCGCCGGGGCATCAGGCTGCCCCGGCATTCAGCATCAGAAGGCTACGCTCAGCTGTGCGCCAGCGCCCCAGGTTTGATCCTGGCCATACAATCCCATCAAATCGACGTTCACATGTTTACCCGCCGCGAAGCCCACGCCGCCGGTAAAGACGTTGCTGTCGTTATTTTTCACATCCGCACGGTAACCGGCACGCACTGCCAGCCAGGAAAGCGGCCTCACTTCGGCACCTACGCCAACATACCGGGAATTGGCTTCGCTTTTGAAACCTTTTGTTTCGGTCAAATCACCGTCGGCACTCAGCGTCACCAGCTCGTTATGCCAGGCCACCCCAGCGGTGACCAGCGGGCTGATTTGATAAGTATCTTTATAGCTACGGACTTCACCGGTGCGCCCGTTAGTGATGCGGATATCTTTCGTGTCGATATCACGGGAAACCAGGTTCTGGCCGCTCAGGCCAACGGTCCAGTTCTCGCCAAAATCGGCCGCCACGCCGGCATCCAGGTTGAATCCGGTGTCATCGTTGCGGTACTGGCTGTTCTTCCAGTCGCCGCTGCGGTAGTCATAAATAGAGGTGGTGTAGTTATAGAGCCAGGTTTTCTGCAGCTTTGGCGTGACGCCAACGGAAACCGGCACGCCACCGACGTCAAATTTGTGGGCCAGCGCAATGCCGTAATCAGAAACGATAGCCGCACGCCCGGAGGCGGTGGAGTTCAAGTTCCGGGTGATACGGTCTGAGCCGTTTAGCGCCGCATCAATCGCTACGCTGCCCGCCACCAGGCTGGAATTCTGGATGCTGTGCAGATAATCGATATCGTTTTGATCGATTGAAGAGCTGACCTTCGCACGTGCGTAAGCCCTGGTGACAAAAGCAACTGAGAGTGTGTCATTTGGAATACTGACCGCAATGCCCGCTGCGGCTTTGGCATTTGCCGTTTCGCCCCGTAAATCTTCCAGCTCACCGGCTAAATCCCCTGCCGCACCGCGGAACTGATTTAACGTGCCGTTCGGATTGATAAGAATATCCCGCGGCGTTAACGATCCAATGGCCAGCTTATAGTTGTCCACCTTATCGCTAATCTCATCAATTTTGTCTTCGAGATTATCTTTATCCGTTATTTGCGCCCCGACGGTCGGCAGAATAACGGTAATATTGTCATCTGGCTGCGATCTGGCTAATAGCGCCGGGTTGATTAACACGCCGCTGCCATAATTAGCAGAAGCAACACCTGTTCCCCCCATCGCATCGTTACGCGCTTCGGACCAGGTCCCTGCCGCCCCGGCCTGATGGGCAATAAGTAACGTTGCGGCAAGTGTCGCCACCGAAGATTTTATTTTATTCATTCACAGCACGCCTGTCTGATTGTCAGATGATGTAACTCGCCCCTGACAGTTATGACTGAACAGAGGCAGACTATTGCTGTGAATAGCGCGATAAAAAGATGGATATTTGAACCATCAAGATCCCAAATATATCCTTAGGGTTAACGTCTCGTTGTTTCCTTGCTGATTAATTTATAGTTTACCCTTTGGCTTTCGTGAAGGCAGACCGTTATGCGGACCAAAGAATTGAGGGGGATGATCTATCCAGCGATCCTTGCGCTGCACGGCGTAAGACTGATTTAGCGGGTAATAAATTTTATTTTCAGCTTTATTAGCCTCCCCTACGACCAATAGCCGAACGTCTTGCTCGGTATTATTGATAAAGGTATGGCAAATGCCTGTTCCGGCAGGAAAACCTACGCTATCGCCGGGCTCAAGCTGCCAAAGATGGCCATTGATCCACACTTCCGGGTGCCCTTCGAGCACATACGCAAACTCCTCCTCGCTGCTCTCCGCATGGGGATAAGAGGTTCTGCGTCCAAGCGGAATGCGCTCGTGGTGAATACCAAGGCGGCCTAAGCCAAAACTGCGGGCAAGCGGGGCACCAATAGAAAACAGCTCCGTGCTGTCCGGATAGGTTGAATCATCCTCGCCTTCCAGCTCGCGCCAGTGGCGAATACAATCGGGTTTTTGCATCACTTCCTCCTGGGTAGATAGGGTCATTATGTACCAGGATTCGGCGTTTTATCCGCATTATGGTAAAGTATTGCGTCAATGACCGGGAGAGGCTGATGGACACCACAACTTCGCATGACGTGTTAGCACAGGCTGAAAAGCTGTGCCTGCAACGCAATGTACGCCTGACGCCGCAGCGTCTCGAGGTGTTGCGCCTTATGGCCGAGCAAACCGGCGCCATCAGCGCCTACGACCTGCTGGATCTCCTGCGCGTCAGCGAGCCACAGGCTAAGCCACCCACCGTTTACCGTGCGCTGGATTTTCTGCTGGAGCAGGGTTTTGTGCACCGGGTGGAATCCAACAACAGCTACGTGCTGTGCAATTTTATCGATCATCCAACCCATTCTTCTGCCATGTTTATCTGCGACAGATGCGGGGCAGTGAAAGAGCAGGCGGCTCAGGGTGTAGAAGATATTATGCAGAATCTGGCGTCAAAAATGGGTTTTGCCCTGCGCCACAACGTGATTGAAGCCCACGGGCTGTGTTCAGACTGTTCGGAAGTTGAAGCCTGTCGCCACCACGGCGCCTGCAATCACGACCACACTGTGCAGCCGAAGAAAAAGCGTTAAGAAGGGTAGGTACATCCTTGTACCCGGGCAGGATTGGTTTACGGATTAGCACATTTGAGGGGCCGCCAGGTTACCAGCGGTATTCGTTCCTGGACTCCCAGTCCTTAACCTCTTTCTCTGCCTGGTCTTTGGCGTAACCATAACGTTCCTGGATTTTACCCACCAGTTGGTCACGCTTCCCTTCAATGACGGTCATGTCGTCATCGGTCAGCTTACCCCATTTTTCTTTGACCGTACCTTTGAACTGCTTCCAGTTACCGCCGATTTCGTCCTTATTCATTGTCATCTCCTCATCGTTCGGTTTAGGTGTTTTGCATCCTCACTGTCGGATGCTGAATTTCTGGAAAACATCCAATATCTGCTGGATGTAGAAATAATTGTAGTCAAGGATTTCGGGTTACATTTAAAACTCAGAATCTTTAACCATTTTCAAAATCAGTGGCACGCGGACTCCCGCCTTAAAAGCGGGAAATCAGCATGATAGATGAGAAGTTAACGAGGATTAGAAAACGCGATCAATGGTCGCCATGCGCGGCAAACCAGGTGTTATTGCGCCAGTGGCGCCGCCAGATATAACCGAGCGACAGGCCGCGCAAAGCCAAAAATACCGCCAGCGACAGCCATAAAGCGTGGTTGCCAAACAGCGGCAGCGTAAGCAGCGTCACGCCAAAGCCTAATGCGGCAACCGCCATGCTGTTACGCATCTCCGCGCCACGCGTCGCCCCAATAAACATGCCGTCCAGTAGATAGCACCAGACGCCGACGACCGGCAATACGACCTGCCAGGCCAGGTAACTGTCGGCCTGCTGACGCAGTTCCGGCAAGGACGTCAGCAGCGCGACGATGTGTTCTCCGGCAACGGCATAGAGAGCGGCAAATGCAACCGCGACCAACCCGGCCTGCCTGCACGCTGCGCCCCAAACCTCCAGCAGTTGCCCACGGTTACGTGCGCCGTAGGCCTGCCCGGAATGAGCTTCCACCGCATAAGCGAAGCCGTCCAGCGCATAGGCGGTGAAGGTCAGCAGCGTCATCAGCACGGCGTTCACCGCCACAATTTCGCTACCGAGACGCGCGCCGAAGATGGTGATGGAGGCAAAGCAAATTTGCAGCAGCAGCGAACGCAGCATGATGTCGCGGTTGAGCGCCAGCAGCTTGCGGAGATCCCCCTGCCAGGCCGTTTTAAGACGTGCCCAGCTAATACCGCGCAGCTTCAGAACGTTACGCACCATCACCAGGCCGATAATAAACGTGGCGTATTCAGATACTGCCGTCGCCAGCGCCGCCCCCTGCACGTTCATCTGCAGCCCCATCACCAGCCAGAGGTCGAGCACGATATTGATAAGGTTCCCCACCACCAGCAGGATCACCGGTGCCCGCGCATACTGAACGCCCAGCAGCCAGCCCAACAGCACGAGGTTAGCCAGCGATGCGGGAGCACTCAGCCAGCGGATCTCCAGGAAACGACGAGCCTGATACAGCACGTCTTCGCTGCCGCCAACGACATGCAGCGCGAGGGCGATCAGCGGATAACGCAGTAGCACGATGGCAAGCCCGGCGATCAGCGCCAGCATCAATGGCTGAATCAGCGCGCGCGCCAGCCGCTGTGGATCGTTTGCGCCAAACGCCTGCGCCGTTAACCCGGTGGTACTCATTCGCAGAAAAAGCAGCAGCATAAACAGGAAGCTGGTCGCCGTCGCGCCGATAGCCACCCCGCCAAGATAAGTCGGGCTATCGAGATGGCCGATGACGGCGGTGTCGACAAGACCCAGCAGCGGTACGGTTATGTTGGAAAAAATCATCGGCAGCGCCAGCCACCACAGCGCACCATCCGTTGACGAGAAGAATCGCATGGGAATGATCCAGGGGAAAATAGAGGAGTTTAAAGCGAGTGGTACGGCAGATTTACCGCACCACCAGAAGAAGGGTTACAGCCATTCGCCGTTGCGAATCACCCCAACGGCCAGACCTTCAATGCTAAAATTCTGCTCGCGGAGATCGACGACAATAGGTTGGAATTCGCTGTTTTCCGGCAGCAGATGCACGGTGTTGCCCTGCTTTTTCAGGCGTTTCACGGTCACTTCATCGTCGATACGCGCGACAACCACCTGGCCGTTACGCACGTCCTGCGTTTTGTGTACCGCAAGCAAATCGCCGTCCATGATGCCGATATCTTTCATCGACATGCCGCTTACGCGCAGCAGGAAGTCCGCATTCGGCTTAAACAGAGACGGGTCAACCTGGTAGTGGCCTTCGATATGCTGCTGCGCCAGCAGCGGTTCACCGGCTGCAACGCGGCCCACCAGCGGCAGGCCACTTTCTTCTTCAACCAGCAGGCGAATACCTCGCGACGCGCCGGAAACAATCTCGATAACCCCTTTACGGGCCAGCGCTTTGAGATGTTCCTCAGCGGCGTTTGGAGAACGGAACCCCAGACGTTGTGCAATCTCGGCGCGCGTCGGTGGCATGCCGGTTTGGTTGATATGATCCCGAATGAGATCAAACACCTCTTGCTGCCTGGTAGTTAGTGCTTTCATTCCGCCCCCTGGGTGTTTATACAGTTATGCTGTGAGTATATACAGCCCCGGGCGAATTTGAAACCACAAATTAAGCAAAAAACCAGCGACTTAAACTATTCTGGAAAGGCTATCGCAAATGTGACCAAAGCAGCGTGGCCCAGGTCACAACGGCAAGGATAATCGCTATCAGCACCGCAGCAGAACCCATGTCTTTGGCTCGTCCGGAAAGCTCGTGGTACTCGGTGCCCACACGGTCAACCAGCGCTTCAATGGCGCTATTGAGAATCTCGACAATCATCACCAACACGACCGAGCCAATCAGTAAAATACGGGTAATAGGGTCAACGTCCAGCCAACAGGCGATAACAATAGCGATAACCGCAGCCACGCCCTCCTGACGAAAGGCGGCTTCGTTGATCCAGGCCGCACGCAGCCCCTTCCACGAGTAGCCTGCAGCCTTAATAATGCGGGTGATGCCGGTGGTATTATTCGCCATTCAAGGAAACCTTTTTAAATATTGAGCGTCAATGCTCATTGAGTCTAAATCGCAGCGCCACAGAAATTCCCCAGAGTTTCTGATATCCTTGCGGCGCATTTGCATTATTAACCTGAGGCTTTACATCATTTATGTCAGGCTGGCCAAGAATTTACTACAAATTACTTAATTTACCATTAAGCGTTCTGGTAAAGAGCAAGTCTATCCCGGCGGATCCCCAAACCGAGCTCGGTCTGGATCCTTCACGCCCCATTATGTACGTCCTGCCCTACAATTCTAAGGCAGACTTACTGACGCTGCGTGCCCAATGTCTGGATCACGACCTGCCCGACCCACTGGAACCGTTGGAAATTGACGGCGTACTGCTGCCGCGCTACGTGTTTATTCACGGCGGGCCGCGCGTCTTTACCTACTACACGCCAAAAGAAGAGTCGATAAAACTGTTCCACGATTATCTGGATCTGCACCGCAGCAACCCAGACCTCGATGTGCAGATGGTGCCGGTTTCCGTGATGTTCGGCCGCTCGCCAGGCCGCGAGAAAGGGGAAATCAATCCGCCTTTACGCACCCTGAACGGTGTCCAGAAATTCTTTGCGGTTTCGTGGCTGGGCCGCGATAGCTTCGTGCGCTTTTCCCCACCGGTTTCGCTGCGCCGCATGGCAACCGAACACGGCACGGACAAGATTATCGCCCAAAAACTGGCTCGCGTGGCGCGTACTCACTTTGCCCGCCAGCGTCTGGCTGCGGTCGGGCCACGCCTGCCGGTACGCCAGGATCTTTTCAACAAGCTATTGGCGTCAAAAGCGATTGCCCGCGCGGTTGAAGATGAAGCTCGCAGCAAGAAAATCTCCCATGAGAAGGCGCAGCAAAACGCCATCGCGCTGATGGAAGAGATTGCCGCTAACTTTTCCTATGAAGCGGTGCGTTTAACGGATCGCGTCTTAGGGTTAACCTGGAACCGTCTCTACCAGGGCATTAACGTGCATAACGCAGAGCGCGTGCGCCAGCTTGCCCATGACGGCCATGAAATTGTCTATGTGCCTTGCCACCGCAGCCACATGGATTACCTGCTGCTCTCCTACGTGCTTTATCACCAGGGGCTGGTCCCGCCGCACATTGCCGCCGGTATTAACCTGAACTTCTGGCCAGCCGGCCCGATTTTCCGCCGCCTGGGCGCGTTCTTTATTCGCCGTACGTTCAAGGGCAATAAACTTTACTCCACGGTGTTCCGCGAATATCTCGGCGAGCTGTTCAGCCGCGGCTATTCCGTTGAGTACTTTGTCGAGGGTGGGCGTTCACGTACCGGTCGCCTGCTTGATCCGAAGACCGGCACCCTGTCGATGACGATTCAGGCAATGCTGCGCGGCGGTACCCGCCCTATTACGCTGGTGCCGATTTACATCGGCTACGAGCACGTAATGGAAGTGGGTACTTATGCCAAAGAACTGCGCGGAGCGACCAAGGAAAAAGAAGGTTTCATGCAGATGGTTCGCGGTCTGAGTAAGCTGCGTAACCTTGGCCAGGGCTATGTAAACTTCGGCGAACCGCTGCCGCTGATGACCTACCTGAACCAGCATGTGCCGGAATGGCGAGATTCTATCGATCCTATCGAAGCGATTCGTCCCGCATGGCTGACGCCAACGGTGAACGATATCGCCGCCGATCTGATGGTGCGTATCAACAACGCAGGGGCGGCCAACGCCATGAACCTGTGCTGTACCGCACTGCTTGCTTCGCGCCAGCGCTCGCTGACGCGTGAACAGCTTACCGAACAGCTCGATTGCTATCTGAACCTGCTGCGTAACGTTCCGTATTCTCCGGACGCCACCGCACCAACGGTCACGGCGGATGCGCTAATTAACCATGCGCTGCAGATGAACAAGTTCGAGGTTGAGAAAGATACCATCGGTGACATCATCATTCTGCCGCGCGAGCAGGCCGTGCTGATGACCTACTATCGTAACAACATCATGCATATGCTGGTGCTGCCTTCTCTGATGGCGTCTATCATCACTCAGCATCGCCACATCTCACGGGTCGAGCTGCTGCGTCAGATAGAAGTGATTTATCCGATGCTGAAAGCCGAACTGTTCCTGCGCTGGGAAAAAAGCGAGCTGGGCAGAGAAATTGATGCGTTGATTGCGGAGATGGAACGTCAGGGTCTGGTGATGGTTGCCGATGATGAAGTGCAGATCAACCCTAACCGTTCACGCACCCTGCAGCTCCTGGCAGCGGGCGTGCGCGAGACCATCCAGCGTTATGCCATCACCTTCTGGCAGCTGAGCGCCAACCCGTCGATTAACCGCGGGACACTGGAGCGCGAAAGCCGCACGGTGGCGCAGCGTCTGTCCGTTCTCCATGGCATTAACGCCCCTGAGTTCTTCGATAAAGCCGTCTTTACCTCGCTGGTGCTCACCCTGCGGGATGAGGGCTATATCAGCGATACCGGGGACGCCGACGCGACTGAGACCATCAAGGTTTACCAGATGCTGGCAGACCTGGTGACCTCGGATGTACGTCTGACTATTGAGAGCTCGGCCTCACAGGACGACGCCTCTTAATCACGCGGAAACAAAAAAGGCGAGTCGGCATTGCGCATCGACTCGCCTTTTTTTATTGCCTGAACATTCAGAAATGCAGGTAGCTCAGCGCCAGCCCAAGGAACAGCACCAGTCCCACATAGTTATTGTTCATAAACGCTTTAAAACAGCCTTCCCGCTCGCGCCTGGCAATGAGTTTTTGCTGATGAATAAACAATCCACCCGCCAGTAAAATTGACCAGTAGAACGCGCCACCCAGGCCGTTTAGCCAGCTAACAATCCCCATCAGCACCATGGTCGCGATTTGCAGCAGGCCGATAATCAGCTTGTCGTTGCGGCCAAACAGAATAGCCGTCGACTTAATGCCAATCTTCAGGTCATCGTCACGATCGACCATTGCGTACTGCGTGTCATACGCCACGGTCCAGCAAATATTCGCCAGGAACATCAGCCAGCAGCTTAGCGGCACAGACTCGCCAGCCGCGGCAAAGGCCATTGGAATCGACCAGCCGAAAGCCGCCCCCAGCACCACTTGAGGCAAATGCGTGTAGCGCTTCATAAACGGATACACCCATGCCAGCGCCAGCCCCGCTATCGATAGCAGGATAGTCATGGTGTTTAGCGTCAGTACCAGCAGGAAGGCAAGCCCCACCAGCACAACAAACAGAATCTTCGCTTCTCTCTCGGAAACCGCCCCGCTGGGCAACGGGCGCTGTGCGGTACGCTTAACGTGGCCGTCAAATTTACGGTCAGCATAATCATTCACGACGCAGCCCGCGGCACGCATCAGCCAGACGCCAGCGATAAATACGATCAGATTCTTCAGCGATGGCAGTCCCGGCGTGGCAATCCACAGCGCCCACAGCGTTGGCCACAGCAGCAGCAAAGCACCAATTGGCTTGTCGGTACGCATCAACCGGTGGTAGGCCAGAAGTTTTCCCTGGTTAAGACTCCACTCCATTATCTTTCCTCTTTGTACAGCGGAGACGCCGGCAGGAACAGTTCGGTCAGCAGCAGCGGTTTGCCGGAGAGTCTCAGCCGGGAGCGACGCCCCCAGAGTTCGGCGCTGCGGCCAATTTCAATGTAGTCGCGCGTCAGGGTTGATGAGCTAAACAAATAGCGTCCGAGCGGCGTATTGCCAAGCTTCTGCAAGGCCAACTCGGGGCCCTCTAGCGTGGTTTCAGGCACAACGGTGCGCCCAAGCAGCCAGGGTTCGTCATCACCACAGAGAATAATTTCCCGCAGCCAGTAGCGCTCAGAGACGGGCAGTAACCCGGCTTCAGGCATATCACTGCCGGCCGGAAAAAAACCTTCACGCACAATGCGGACGGTGACTTTGCTGCAGTGCTGTTCGAAGCGTTTGGTCATCGAATCTTCCAGCAGCAGCCAGTCGAGATAAGCGGAGCTAAGCCCTTGCGGGACCTCCGTAAAGAATTTCAGGGCGCGCAACGGCGAAAGCGCGTCGGACATGGGAATACTCTCCGATACATAACCTGACGGCATTGTAGCGCAGAACGTCATCGGGGGGCAGACAATGGCAACACCCGCGGCAAATATCGCAACAATTGAGCAACAGGAAATGCTGCCCCCCTCTTTCCCCTAAATAATGCCAGTCACACCCAGGCGGCAAGGGAGTGACAAATTCGCGCAAGCGACTTTGAACGCAGTTTACTGCGGCCCCGTAGGGGGAATAATCCCCTGGAGCTTATATAAATAAGTGACTGGGGTGACAAATCTGCCGGGAGCAGATTTGAACGTTGCCAGCAACGGCCCTGAAAGGATGAAGATCATGGATGAGCTCAATAACCAGAGTGCAGCCAACTCCCCTGAGACTTGAATTATGACGGGGAAAAAAAAGGTGCGCCGGGGCGCACCAATACTTCAAGCATCAACAATGTGGGGAGATAGTTACCCCTTGCCTTTTACACTGCTGATAAAAGTTTTACGGGCGGAGGTGGAACCCAGACGCTCGGCTTCATTCAGCAGTTTCAGGGCCTTATCAATGTCGCCTTTATCCACAGCCTGTTTAATCGCGTGGTTAAAGTAGCTTTCCGTATCATTGAGCATTGGATCGCTCTTCTCGGCAGGAGCAGGTGCCGCGACCGGAGCGGGCACAGCCGTCGGTGCCGCGTAAGCCGTCGGCGGTGCAACGTTGCCTACGACAACAGGTTTCATATCGGACCCACCGAAGATCTTGCCAATCATGATGTTGCCGCTGTTCTGTTCGGTTTTGACCTGCACCGTCAGCATACCCTGCCCGCTGTGGCGGGCAACCGGGTCGGCAACATCAGGAATGGCGTTGCTTGCCCCTTCGGCGTAGAGTTTCGCTGGGTTAATCATACGGGTAGTTTCGGTCAGATCGCGTTTGGTGGTGTACACCAGCATATAAATCTGTTTCTGCCCCATCATCGGGGTCAGCTTCATCACGTTTTCCAGACGGTTGCCGGAGGTCATGCCCGGCTTCTGGTACTGGAAGTAGCTGCTCGGGAAGAAAGCAGAAGGCTGCATTTGCCCGTCGAGAATCAGGACGTTTGGCGCGTAAACGCTCAAGTCTTTTACCAGGCTGGTCAGCGTGATTTCCAGCGATCCCTGGTCGGCGGGCAGGATGAACGCCGCCACGCTACCGGAGAGCTCACCCACGTTAAGGCTAGCCGAAGAAGCACTCAGCACCACGTCCTGGCTGACGGGTGGCATCAAGGGAGTCCACGGCAAGCTCTGTAATTTCTCCGCTGGAATAGACGGTGCGGTTGAGACGTTTTGCGGGTTGATCGCCGCGTTGGCGGCAAAGGAAGCCGGCACGGACGATAAGCCCAGAACGGGAAGCAGGCAAAGCGCGAGAAGATGTTTTTTCATTGTTTTATCCTCGAAGCGAACCCGTCTCCTTCAGGCAAAAAAGAGACGGGTCAGGCATGTGAAACCGGCGGGCGCTAAGCACCCGCACGGCGGATTAACTTACCACCAGACTTCCATCTGAGCACCGAAGGTGACTTCGCTGTCGTTGCCGCGGCTGAAAGTACGGGCGCTGGTATCGCTGAAAGCAATGCCGGATGGCGTGCCCGCTACATAGTTAGAGTCGGTGGAATCGCTGGAAGAATAACCCCACTTCTCATCCCACTTGGCGTAGGTTGCGAAGACGCGGATAGCCGGACGAGACCAGATGCTGTTCCCCGCCTGCCACTGCTGTGCCAGGGTGATTTTGTACTGGTTGTTGCTCTTGTCGGTCAGCTGAGACTTCACGTTGTCGTAGCCGACTTCCAGCAGGGTGCTCATGATTGGCGTCCATTTGTACATAGGACGAACGCCCACGGTCCACCACTTGGTGCCGTTGTTATCATCGCGGTTGATATCCTGGTACATACCCACGTACATCAGGCCCCAGGTATCGTTGAAGTCGATAGCACCGTGGTCGATAACGCGCAGCATTTTACCGTCGTTGTTTTGGAAGGTATTCGGGCGCCCGGTACCGTTGGTTTGTGCCATCGCGTTAGTGCCGTACTGCACCACAAATTTGTTCAGGCTGGTGCCGAGGAAGGTCTGAGTATGTTCCACGGTACCCAACCAGCCATTTTTAGTCGCATCCTGCACGCCAAAATCGTAGTGCTTGCTGGTATTTGCGCGACCGTAATCAAAGCCAACTTCCAGAGAACCGCCTGGGTTCACTTCCATTTGCCCTAAACGAATATCAAAGATGTCGTTCGCCAGGTCTTGTTTTTTGGTAGTACCGTTGATAAATGCCTCTGAACCACCGGCTTCACCGTTACGGGTGGCAGCCAGGGAGAGTTTACCGAAGCCCAGGTTAATATCTTCCAGGCCAGCACCTGGGCCAGAAACGTCCCAGTAGTAGAAGTCGATCATGTGCACGTCATGGCGTTTGTAGTAACGCTTACCTGCCCAAATGTTGGCGCCCGGCAGCGCGTCGATCAGGTTTTTACCCACCACGTTCATCTGGCGCACGCGCGGACCACCGTTGGTGTCCTCGTCATCGTTCAGCTGGTTAGTGGCGTAACCAATCATGGTGTCAACGTAGAAGCTTTTCTCGCCTTCCTGCCAAACTTGCTGACCTAACTCAATTTCAGCATAAGTTTCACATTCGTTACCCAGACGGTATTTAGAGCCAGCACCTGTCGCTTTAAAACACTGCTGCTGGCCGCCGCTACCTGTCCAGCCAATACCAGAACGTGCGTAGCCCTTGAAATCAACGGCACCCGCCTGTGCAGACACGATGCCTGCAATTACGGCGACCGCCAGTGGGAGTTTGCGCAGAGTAATCATCATTCTATCTCCTGAGATCATTGCTTTTCTTTTTTATGGGAATGCTTAAACGCCGGGCTCTTGATGCAACCGACGACATGCGGTGCCATCTTCTCGGAACAGATGGCAACGCTCTGGCGGCAGGCCAATAGCGAATGTGGCACCCTCTTTTACCAACACCACGTCGTTCTGGCGGTAAACCAGGTTTTGACGAATGGCGGGGATTTGGATGTGAATCTGAGTCTCATGTCCAAGCTGTTCAACGACCTGCACTTCCCCTTCAAGGGTGACGTCAGCAATGTCGCTCGGCAGCAGGTGTTCCGGGCGAATGCCAAGTGACATATTGGCCCCCACCTGAACGTTGCGGCTTTCCACCGGCAGCCAGACATGCTGACGGTTAGGCAATTCCACCTGCACCTGATCAATGGCCGTCGCGGTCACTTTCACCGGCAGGAAGTTCATTTTTGGCGACCCGATAAAACCCGCCACAAAGCGGTCTGCCGGGTAGTGATAAAGCTCTAACGGCTTCCCGACCTGCGCGACGCGACCGGCGTCCAGCACAACGATTTTGTCGGCCAGGGTCATCGCCTCAATCTGGTCATGGGTCACGTAAATCATCGTGCGGCCAAGGCGTTTATGCAGACGGGATATCTCGATACGCATCTGCACGCGCAGCGCCGCATCGAGGTTTGAAAGTGGTTCATCCAGCAGGAACACGCGCGGCTCCGCGACCAGCGTTCGGCCAATCGCTACGCGCTGGCGTTGTCCACCGGAGAGCGCTTTCGGGCGTCTTTCCAGCAGGTGCGCGAGCTGCAGGGTTTCTGAAACCTGATTGACGCGCTGGTTGATATCGTCTTTTTTTGCCCCGGCAAGCTTCAGGCCAAAGGACATGTTTTCCGCGACAGAGAGATGCGGATAGAGGGCGTACGACTGAAACACCATGCCAACGCCGCGTTCAGCGGGCGGGATGTCGTTCATGCGCTTTTCACCAATCAGCAACTCACCGCTGGTGATGGTTTCAAGCCCTGCAATCATTCGCAGCAGCGTTGACTTACCGCAGCCTGAGGGTCCGACAAAAACCACGAATTCTCCTTCATTGATGTCGAGGTTGATATCTTTCGACACCACCACGTCACCCCAGGCTTTTGTTACGTTCCGCAGCTGTACGCTTGCCATTACCACTCCCTCATTACTGCCGCCTGCCGTCGGACAGGTGATTCAATATGTGTCCGACTATGAGGGATCGCTACATTTGGTAAATCCTCCACCCTAACGCTTTTTTGTGGGGGAGGAGGCGGGAGGATGAGGAAGAGGGATCTGCAACCGGTTGCAGGTGGCACAAGGGATTTTCGTGATCGCGGCTTCAGTTTTCAGTGCGTTTTTATGTGCGCCAGAACACATAACGGCCAGTTATGCAAAGCAGATCACAGATAACCACCCAGGGGCGTAGAGCAAAGGAGGATGAGAAGCGCTTGCCATCTCCGCAGACTTAACAACGTTAATCTGCACTACCCTATAAAGCGCATACCACCACTCAAAGGATGGGAACATGAAAATTAAAACCGGCGCCCGTATCCTCGCTCTGTCAGCCCTGACGACGATGATGCTTTCCGCCTCTGCACTGGCAAAAATCGAAGAAGGCAAACTGGTCATCTGGATTAACGGCGATAAGGGCTACAACGGCCTGGCCGAAGTCGGTAAGAAGTTTGAGAAAGATACCGGTATTAAAGTCACCATTGAACATCCTGATAAACTTGAAGAAAAATTCCCACAGGTGGCGGCAACCGGCGATGGCCCGGACATTATCTTCTGGGCTCACGACCGCTTTGGTGGTTATGCGCAGTCCGGCCTGTTGGCCGAAATCACCCCGGACAAAGCTTTCCAGGACAAGCTCTATCCGTTCACCTGGGACGCGGTGCGTTACAACGGTAAATTCATCGCTTACCCGATTGCGGTAGAAGCGCTGTCGCTGATTTATAACAAAGATCTGGTGCCAAACCCGCCGAAAACCTGGGAGGAGATCCCGGCCCTGGATAAAGCGCTGAAGGCGAAAGGCAAGAGCGCGCTGATGTTCAACCTGCAGGAACCGTACTTCACCTGGCCGCTGATTGCCGCGGACGGTGGGTATGCCTTCAAGTTCGAAAACGGCAAATATGATGTGAAAGATGTGGGCGTAGACAGTGCGGGTGCAAAAGCGGGCCTCGGCTTCCTGGTCGATATGATCAAGAACAAGCAGATGAACGCCGACACCGACTACTCCATCGCCGAAGCCGCGTTCAACAAGGGCGAAACGGCGATGACGATTAACGGGCCGTGGGCCTGGTCCAATATCGACAAGAGCAAAATCAACTACGGCGTGACGCTGCTGCCAACCTTTAAAGGTAAACCGTCTAAACCCTTCGTGGGCGTACTGAGCGCCGGTATCAACGCCGCCAGCCCGAATAAAGAACTGGCGAAAGAGTTCCTTGAAAACTACCTGTTGACCGATCAGGGCCTGGCGGACGTGAACAAGGACAAACCGCTCGGTGCCGTGGCGCTGAAATCCTTCCAGGAACAGCTGGCGAAAGATCCGCGTATTGCCGCCACCATGAATAACGCCCAAAAAGGCGAGATCATGCCGAATATTCCTCAGATGTCTGCCTTCTGGTATGCCGTGCGCACCGCGGTTATCAACGCCGTGAGCGGTCGCCAGACCGTTGATGCTGCACTGAAGGATGCTCAGGGACGTATCACTAAGTAAACCTTGCCCCTCACCCCGGCCCTCTCCCCATAGGGGAGAGGGGGAATTCGGATTGAATCCGGCCTCTCCCCTAAGGGAGGGGGAATTCGGAAGGCATCCGCGCCTCCGCTGGAGTGAGAAAGCTGGCCCTTTCTATCCCCTCTCCCCTGCGGGGAGAGGGTTAGGGTGAGGGGAAATAATACGCTGTAGAGGAAGACCCCATGGATGCAGTTAAAAAGAGCCGCTGGTGGCAACGCGAGGGACTGAAGTGGTCAGTCATCGGCGCATTAGGCCTGCTGGTTGGCTATCTTGTGGTTTTAATGTACGCCCAGGGGGAGTACCTGTTCGCCATTATGACGCTGATTTTAAGCTCACTTGGCCTCTATATTTTTGCTAACCGTAAGGCCTATGCCTGGCGCTATGTTTACCCCGGAATGGCCGGTATGGGGCTGTTCGTCCTGTTCCCGCTGATTTGCACCATCGCCATCGCCTTTACCAACTACAGCAGCACCAACCAGCTGACCTTTGAACGCGCGCAGCAGGTGCTGATGGACCGCCAGTATCAGGCGGGAAAAACGTTCAATTTTGGGCTTTACCCGAACGGCAACGAGTGGACGCTGGCGCTCACCGACGGAGAAAGCGGTAAAAACTATGTTTCGGACAAATTCACCTTTGGCGGCGCACAAAAAATCCAGCTGAAAGAGGCTGATGCGCTGCCGGAAGGCGAGCGCGGCAACCTGCGTGTGATCACCCAAAACCGCCAGGCGCTCGGCCAGATAACCGCCGTCCTGCCGGATGAAAGCAGGGTCGTCATGAGCTCGCTGCGCCAGTTTTCAGGCACTCGCCCGCTCTATACCCTGGCGGAAAACGGCGAGCTGACCAATAACCAAAGCGGCGCAAAATACGCGCCAAATGAGCACATCGGCTATTACCAGGCGATTAACGCCGACGGCAGCTGGGCCGGGGAGCAGCTAAGCCCGGGCTATACCGTGACCATTGGCTGGAAAAACTTCCTTCGCGTCTTCCATGATGACGGCATCCAAAAGCCGTTCCTGGCCATCTTCGTCTGGACGGTGATTTTCTCCGTGCTGACGGTGATTCTTACCGTCGCGGTGGGGATGGTGCTGGCCTGCGTAGTACAGTGGGAATCATTGAAAGGCAAAGCGGTCTACCGCCTGCTGCTGATTCTGCCCTACGCCGTGCCTTCGTTTATTTCGATTTTGATTTTCAAAGGCTTGTTCAACCAAAGCTTCGGCGAAATCAACATGATGCTGAGCGCGCTGTTTGGCATTAAACCGGCATGGTTTACCGACCCGATAACCGCCCGTTCGATGATAATCATCGTCAATACCTGGCTGGGCTATCCGTACATGATGATTTTGTGCATGGGGCTGCTGAAGGCCATTCCTGACGACCTTTATGAAGCGTCGGCGATGGACGGTGCAGGTCCATTCCAGAACTTCTTTAAAATCACGCTGCCGCTGCTGATTAAGCCGCTCACGCCGCTGATGATTGCCAGCTTTGCCTTTAACTTTAACAACTTTGTGCTGATTCAGCTGTTGACCAACGGCGGGCCGGACCGGCTCGGGACGACCACGCCGGCCGGCTATACCGACCTGCTGGTGAGCTACACCTACCGCATCGCCTTTGAAGGCGGCGGCGGCCAGGACTTTGGCCTCGCCGCGGCTATCGCCACGCTTATCTTCCTGCTGGTTGGGGCGCTGGCTATTGTGAACCTGAAAGCCACCCGCATGAAGTTTGATTAAGGAGCCTGACCTATGGCTATGGTGCAACCCAAATCTCAAAAGCTGCGTCTGTTTCTCACGCACTTTCTGCTGCTGTTGTTTATCGCGGCAATCATGTTCCCGCTGCTGATGGTTATCGCCATCTCACTGCGTCCGGGTAACTTTGCGACCGGCAGCCTTATCCCGGACCAGGTCTCGTGGGAACACTGGAAACTGGCGCTGGGCTTTAGCGTTGAGCATGCCGACGGCCGCGTCACGCCGCCGCCGTTCCCGGTCCTGCTGTGGCTGTGGAACTCGGTAAAAATTGCCGGCATTACGGCGATTAGCATCGTCGCCCTTTCCACCACCTGCGCTTACGCCTTTGCCCGTATGCGCTTCCCGGGGAAAGCGACGCTGCTGAAAGGCATGCTGATTTTCCAGATGTTCCCTGCGGTGCTGTCACTGGTGGCGCTGTATGCCCTGTTTGATCGCCTGGGCCAGTACATTCCGTTTATCGGCCTGAATACCCACGGCGGGGTTATCTTTGCTTATCTGGGCGGGATTGCGCTGCACGTCTGGACGATTAAAGGCTACTTCGAAACCATCGACGGTTCGCTTGAAGAAGCCGCCGCGCTGGACGGAGCAACGCCGTGGCAGGCGTTCCGACTGGTGCTGCTGCCGCTGTCGGTGCCGATTCTGGCGGTGGTGTTTATTCTTTCGTTTATCGGCGCGATTACCGAAGTGCCGGTGGCCTCTTTGCTGCTGCGCGACGTGGACAGCTATACGCTGGCCGTTGGCATGCAACAGTACCTTAATCCGCAGAACTACCTGTGGGGTGATTTTGCCGCCGCGGCGGTGCTCTCCGCGATACCGATTACCGTTGTCTTCCTGCTGGCCCAGCGCTGGCTGGTGAGCGGCCTGACCGCCGGCGGGGTGAAAGGTTAACGTTTATCCCTGAAAGTCATTTGCTTCATCTTTATGCCATACCACTGCAACCCTCACTTTGACCTTAGCATTTTATTCAGGCGGCCCCAGGGCCGCCCTTTTTTATTCTCGTTTCAGGCGCTGGCTGTTGCACAGCCAAAGCGTTATCACCAGCACCAGAATCGCCCCCGAATAAATCAGCACGTCGAGCGGTGATTTATGATCGATGATAATCAGGCGCACGATCGCGGTGATGCCGATGTAGACGAAGTAGCGCAGCGGGAAGTGATAGCCCGACTGAAAGTACTTCACAATCAGCGCGATAAACTCGAAATAGAGGAAGTAAACCACCAGACCCTCGATAAACAGATACGAGCTGGCGTCATCCCCCGGCGTGAACAGCACGGTGGCCAGGTGAATGGTTTCTTTGCCCAGGAAGATAATCAGGATCAGCCCCAGGGCTAATAAACCCAGATTGAGCACCGTCTGCATGACGGTAGAAATCCAGGCAAAACGCGGTGTCGCAGGCATAACAGCCCCTCATTATTATTGTGGTATTGAGAGGCTGTTATACTTTGAAAATGTGATCTTGATCTAGTTTATTTACTTACCTTCACTAGCGGAAATTTTCACTGCGATCGTTAGTCATGCCGTAGAGGTCGAACTTACGACCCAGCATCTGCCCACCGTCTCGCGTCAGCGGCGTCCAGCTCACCTGGGCACGGCTGCGGGTCGGGTAAGCCGAGAAGATATCCAGCGGCACGTTGATGTAGAAACCTTTGGTAAAGTCCCCTTCCCCGTACTCTTTTTTCGACACGTTGGTGATGGTGGCGTAGGTACCTACCACAATCCCGCTGTCAAAGTGTTTAGATATCTCCAGCGTGCCGCCCTTATCCTGTGCCAGGTACTGGCCAATGCTGAGCTTAACCAGCACATCCTGAGCAAACGGCGGCGTCCAGTAGCCGGTGATATGCCCCGTTTTGGCGCTGTAGTCGGTAAACTTCATCATATCCTGCGAGCTGCGCCAGTCGCGCTGCTTGACGTAGTTGCCGTTGACGCCAATCGCCCAGTTGCTGTCCACCGGGCGGTAAAGCAGCTCGGCGCCTGCCCCGCCGTACATCGTTTCCAGGTAGCCCGCATAAACCTGGCCGTAGATCCCATGTCCGAAGTACTGGAAGTAGTTAGCCTGCAGGTTGTTGATGTAGACATCGTTTTCTACGTAATCACGCACATGCGTACGCACGCGCGGCAGCGTGGAGTCCGCCGGCGGGTTGGTGTAGTTAAATTTGTCGTAGTTATTGGCGACGTTGGCAAACAGGCTGCCGCTGGTTAACAGGTGATCCGTCAGCCAGTAGTCCGCGTTCCCCATCACCCCAAGCTGGTACATATAGAAGCTTTCCGGGCCGCCGATGGACTGGTTGAGGATCGGATCTATCGAGTAGTTAAAGCGCGATTTTTCAATGTAATAACCTTGCTCGGTGCTTTCAGGTACCACCGGCTCAACGCGTTTTTGTACCAGCGTGGTTTCATGACCCAGCGGCTCGCCTGCAAGATGGTTGCGCAGGCTGGCGACGTCCGTTTCCGTGGTCACCTGAGGCATGTTGAGGCGGCTTTCAGTCACGCGAATGGTGCGAATATTGTCCGGCAGGTCATTCATGATAATGCGGTTGGCTCGCTCAATGCCTTCGCGGGAATTACGGTATTTCACCTGCTCGCCCGTGACGTACAGCGTGTCACCTTTGACCTGAATATTTGGGTTAACCAGCCCGGCGTTGTACTTGAGATCGGTCAGTTGGTTTGCCACCACGTTATGCTGCAGAATTTCGTCCTGCGGATGAGGCTGGTACTCCGGGCGGCGGGAGTCGTTGTAGCCCGGCTTGAGGTCGTTGAAATTGGTGCGGAGCGTCACGCCGAACATAAAGGTGTTGCCGCGCTCGTAGCTCATGTTCACGTCGGCCCAGTCGGTCAGCCGGTAGATAGCCCCAACGTTCACGCTGCTGCGCTGGTCTATTTTCCCTGCGAACTCATGGCTATAGTTGTTGCCTTCGTACTCAAGCTTCAGCCTCAGCGGCTGCCACGGCGTTTGGTACTCTACGCCGCCAAACAGCGACGTGGGGCCGTGGAACATACCGCTGAAGTTAAATGAGCCAGCCATGTTGTAGCTGTTATCACGATGACAGTATTTGTCGCTGTATTCACATAACGGGTTCTTGATGTTTCCGCTGGTGCCTAAATAGCCCCAGCCCATGCCGAGGCTGAAGTCGAACGGCCCCCAGGCTTTACTCGCTACCACATATTCGCCATCAAACAAACCAGTGCCACCCAGATCGCGAATACCAGCAGACACTCCAGGTAGCCAGTATCCCTCTTCCCACAGGCGGAATTTCACGTCAAACGCCTTATCTTTATAGGTCTGGTTACCCGAGAACGCCTGCACGCTACTGTAGCGGCGGGTACGCACGTCGGTATAACGCAGCGTGGCTTCCATCCAGGGGAAAAGCTGCATGGAGGCGGAGTAAAAGCGGTACTGGTCGTTATCGCGGTAGTTAAGGTTGAACTCACCCTCTGGCGCCATACGCGCCGTCGGCGTTTGCAGCAGGCCTACGCCGCCAAAGTCTGCCTGAGAGGGACCAACGGGTGCCGGATACGTTTCGGCGCGGCAGGCGGAGGTCACCGCCAGCGCAATCAGGCTATACAGGTAACGTTTTTTCATTAATCCGGTATCCGGTGTGTCAGGGAATTGAGGATTTGCTGGTTCAGCTCGTCAAAAGTGGAGCTGAAAAGGCGGTCGGAGAAACCCACAAAAATGAGGCTGCCTGGCGAGGGTTCGATATGGCGTTTATTCCAGTACGCCACCGGCGCTTTTTCGGTTTTGCCATCCGGGTAAATGACCCAGGCATAGCTTCTGTCTGCACCGCTCAACAGGCTGGTGTCGTCGAGATATTCATCCACGCTACGTCCGGGCGTGAACGCTTTCACGCCCGGCGAGCTGACTAACCCCACCAGCGTTATTGTGGTGGGCTGTGGCCCAGTCCACAGGATGTACTCCCCCTGAAGCGGCACGTTCGCCTGCGGGCGCAGACGGACCCAGTCAGGATCCAGATTAACAAACTGCCGCCCGGTGACATGGATTGCGCTAAGCTGTTGGCGCAGCCCGTTGATTGCCGCACCGTCATCACCGCCTTCATCCGCGGCAACTTCGCTGAGGCGCGACAGGAGCTGCTGCTGTTTTTGTTCTTCTGCCGCGCTGGCCTGCCGTTCGCTGATAACCGCTCCCGGCCACCAGCTGCGGCTGAGTTCAGGGCGTGTCACTAAATCCGCCAGCCGCTCAGCGTCTTTAATCACCTGCGGCTGCGTTTGCGATTTGCTATAAACCGTCACGGTACTTTCTGCGTGGCTTAAGGCGCTGGCGAAAAGCAGGGCTATCAGGGGAAAGGGGATTTTTTTCATTGTTTTGCCGCCTTCACAAGAAGGGTGGTGATAGGCCAGTAGCCTGGACCAAGATACTGTTTTGATTGGCGGATTTGCCCTTCATCGTCCACCCAATAGCGGTTCGTCCAGCTTTTACCTGACGCGGTAACGTCTTCTTCAAGTACCCGAACTTTGGTCACACTACTGCCAACTTTCACCGTGTCGGTGCCATCAAATTCAAAAGTGGAGGTCGCGGTTGCATAGCGTACCTGCTGGTGTTCGGTCCAGGCTATTTGCCGGGTCCAGCTCGCACCCTCCGTAATCTGTTTCACTTTCGCCAGCGGGTCGCTGCCCAGGTTGGTGACTTCCGTCAGGTTGTCCCCCAGCCCGGAGGTTTTCACAATGCGGCCGTTTTGCGTGACGATGACCGCTCTGTCCTGCGTCACCCATTTCTGCTGGCCATCTTCGTTATAAGCAAGCACCACGAACAGCTGAGGCCCGCTGTTGATGCTCATGTACTGGCTGGCGTAGCGCATCTCGGCAATTTCATCGTCAGTAAGCTGCACACCACCGCCCCCGGCGATACTGTGCCAAAGTGAAGCGCCCAGCCCCCTTGTAGTGGCGGAGCACGCCTGAAGTAACAGACAGACAAAGAGTATTGCGAGTCGCTGCACGTTGATTCCCCGATTTAAAATAACCACACCGAAGTGTGGTTATGGTTAAACACACCCGAAACGTTAACGGGTGGTGGTGCTGGTCGTGGTGGTTGTGGTGGTGCCGGTGTTAGAACCGTCGCCGCCACCGGTCGCGGCTAACGCCACGCCGACCGCAGAACCAACAGTGCTGGCGCTGGTTGCAGCAGAACTGCCTGCAGACACAGAGGTCGCCTGCGCGCCGGCCGCGTCACCCACTGCTACAGGGTCAGCATTCGCCGCGCCGGCGGCTGCCAGCGTAAATATGGCTAAAGCGCCATAAAGGGTTTTTCTCATTACAATTTCCCTTCATTGAATGAATGGAGATTTACCCGAAAAGGCTTTCAGGCGCGATCGAGTATACACAACACAATGTGGTGAATTAGCTTGCGGGAAATAAGGAGCGCACTTTAAGAAAAAGAGTAAAAATCAAAATTGAAACCACATAAAACTTAAAATAAATGCATAATAAACAAACAATTAAATACAAATTAGATAAGCTCAAATTCAAGATAATCTTAAATTAAAGACATAGATACGGTGCAGGAAAGATAATTTTCAGATTTACCTCAGGGTGGCAATATCGAAAATTATGACAACAAGGAGATAACTCTTATAAAAAATATGCCAGCACAAGGCTGGCATATTTTAATCACGCGGGTTAATTAATCACGCCATGCTTTATAGCGGTTAATCAGGCCGTTGGTTGAGCTGTCGTGGCTGGCGATTTGTTTGTCGTCGCCCAGCTCCGGCAGGATGCGGTTAGCCAGCTGTTTACCGAGCTCCACGCCCCACTGATCGAAGGTGAAGATGTTCAGGATAGCGCCCTGGGTAAAGATCTTGTGCTCGTAGAGCGCAATCAGCGTACCCAGGCTGAACGGGGTGATTTCACGCAGCAGGATAGAGTTGGTCGGGCGGTTGCCTTCAAACACTTTGAACGGCACAACGTGGTCCAGCGTTGCCGGATCTTTACCCTGGTCACGGTATTCCTGCTCAACCACGTCGCGGGATTTACCGAACGCCAGCGCTTCGGTCTGAGCGAAGAAGTTAGACAGCAGCTTCGGATGATGATCCGACAGCGCGTTATGGCTGATAGCCGGCGCGATGAAGTCGCAAGGAACCATTTTGGTGCCCTGGTGGATCAGCTGGTAGAACGCATGCTGACCGTTGGTGCCCGGCTCGCCCCAGATGATTGGGCCAGTTTGGTAGTCTACGGCGTTGCCGTTACGGTCAACGTATTTACCGTTGGACTCCATATTGCCCTGCTGGAAGTAGGCAGCAAAGCGGTGCATATACTGGTCGTATGGCAGAATCGCTTCAGTTTCAGCGCCGAAGAAATTGTTATACCAGATGCCGATCAGCGCCAGCAGGACCGGCAGGTTTTGCTCGGCAGGCGTAGTGGAGAAGTGCTTATCCATCGCGTGCGCGCCGGACAGCAGTTCAACGAAGTTGTCGAAGCCAACGGAAAGAATGATGGACAGGCCGATCGCGGACCACAGAGAGTAACGGCCGCCAACCCAGTCCCAGAACTCGAACATGTTGGCAGTGTCGATGCCAAATTCGCCGACGGCTTTGCCGTTGGTGGACAACGCAGCAAAGTGTTTCGCCACGTGTTTTTCATCGCCAGCCGCGCGCAGGAACCAGTCGCGGGCGCTGTGGGCGTTGGTCATGGTTTCCTGAGTGGTGAAGGTTTTGGACGCCACCAGGAACAGCGTGGTTTCCGGGTTCACTTTCTTCAGCACTTCAGCAATGTGGGTCCCGTCAACGTTGGACACAAAATGCATGTTGAGGTGATTTTTGTACGGGCGCAGCGCTTCGGTCACCATGAATGGGCCGAGGTCGGAGCCGCCGATACCGATGTTCACCACGTCGGTGATAGCCTTGCCGGTATAGCCTTTCCAGCTTCCGCCGATGATGCTTTCAGAGAAGGCTTTCATCTTCTCAAGCACCGCGTTCACTTCCGGCATCACGTCTTTACCGTCGACCACGATCGGCGTGTTGCTGCGGTTACGCAGCGCAACGTGCAGCACGGCGCGGTCTTCGGTGCGGTTAATTTTTTCACCGGCGAACATGGATTTGATCGCGCTCTGCAGGTCGGTCTCTTTCGCCAGAGCCTGCAGTTTTTCGAGCGTTTCGGTGGTAATGCGGTTTTTAGAGAAGTCCACCAGCATCAGGTCATCGAAGGTAGCTGAGAACTTGCTGAAGCGGTCGTTATCTTTCGCGAACAGATCGGAAAGCGTAACGTCTTTCATCTCATCGTAGTGTTTCTGGAGCGCCTGCCAGGCAGAGGTCTGCTTCGGGTTGATGTTTTTCATAGCAATACTCTTCTGATTTGAGAATTGTGACTTCGGTCGATTGTAGCGCCTGCAGGCAAAAATTGTGATTGATTTTATGCCATTAACCGAGGGTTTCCCGTAACCCCCTAAAAAGCGGCAAAAATACCCTCTTATAAGTTAAATTCCTGATTCCGGATTTAACATGAAAAATCCGCATAACCCCGCAGTTGACATGCCTTCGCTGAAGCTTTATTTATTAGGCGCTACCTGCGCTTGCGCAGGCCAGAAGAGGCGCGTTGCCCAGAAAATCGTATCCGAGAAACCAGTAACGAAGACGATACGTGAGGGGGAGCAACGCCGAGATGATGGAGCGGCTGGTCACGCTTATTGTCGGCTGCAGGGGCTAAATCCTCTGGGTTGTCACCAGGAAACGTTCGCAGTCGAGCGTTTCATGTTCGGCTCATAAAGCCGGATAAACAAGGTGGAGCACTTCTGGGTGATATCGTAGTTCTCCTGCTCTGCGCCCACCCGTTTACCGCTCTTCCCTTGTGCCAAGGCTGAATACTTTTTTGCCAGTTGAATGGCCCCCTGACACGAGGTAGTTATGTCTCAAACCGTAGTCGCCAAATTTGGCGGTACCAGCGTCGCCGACTTCGACGCGATGAACCGCAGCGCCGATGTCGTACTGGCCGATAGCCATGTCCGCGTCGTGGTCCTTTCCGCCTCCGCTGGCGTGACCAACCTGCTAGTTGCTCTGGCCGAAGGGCTCGAAGCAACCGAGCGCTTCGTCAAGCTCGATGCCATTCGCAAAATTCAGTACAACATCGTTGAACGCCTGGCGAGCCCGGAAGTGATCCGCGAAGAGATCGACCGCCTGCTGGAAAACATCACGACGCTTGCGGAAGCCGCCTCCCTTGCGACCTCAACCGCGCTGACCGACGAACTGGTCAGCCACGGCGAACTGATGTCCACCCTGCTGTTTGTTGAGATCCTGCGTGAACGTAGCGTTGAAGCGCAGTGGTTCGATATTCGTAAAGTCATGCGTACCAATGACCGCTTTGGCCGTGCCGAGCCGGATATCGCCGCGCTGGCGGAGCTGGCAAGCCAGCAAATGCTGCCGCGCCTGGCGGAATCGTTGGTGATCACTCAGGGCTTTATCGGCAGCGAAGAAAAAGGCAGAACGACCACCCTTGGCCGCGGCGGCAGCGACTATACCGCCGCATTGCTCGGCGAAGCGCTGAATGCCGCTCGTGTAGATATCTGGACCGACGTGCCGGGCATCTACACCACCGACCCACGCATGGTGCCAGCGGCAAAACGTATCGATCGCATCGCCTTTGAAGAAGCCGCTGAAATGGCCACCTTCGGGGCGAAGGTCCTGCACCCGGCCACGCTGCTGCCCGCCGTACGCTGTGATATCCCGGTGTTTGTTGGCTCCAGTAAAGATCCGGCCGCAGGCGGGACGCTGGTGTGCAAAAAAACCGAGAATCCGCCGCTCTTCCGCGCCCTTGCGGTACGCCGCAAGCAAACGCTGCTGACGCTGCACAGCCTGCATATGCTGCATTCACGCGGTTTCCTCGCGGAAGTGTTCAGCATTCTGGCTCGCCACAATATCTCCGTGGACCTGATAACCACCTCCGAAGTGAGCGTGGCGTTGACGATGGATACCACCGGTTCAACTTCTACCGGCGACAGCCTGCTGACCACCTCGCTACTCACCGAGCTGTCGTCTCTGTGCCGCGTGGAAGTCGAAGAAAACCTGGCGCTGGTTGCCATCATCGGCAATAAGCTGTCCCAGGCCTGTGGCGTAGGCAAAGAAGTGTTCGGCGTGCTCGACCCGTTCAACATCCGCATGATTTGCTACGGCGCATCCAGCTACAACCTGTGCTTCCTGGTGCCCGGTGATGATGCCGAGCAGGTCGTGCAGAAGCTGCACCGCAACCTGTTTGAATAACTAAATAACCGAGAAGAAAAAGGCCCGGCAACATCGCGTATACCGGGCCTTTTTTATGTGTTCAATACGGTTTTCATCAACAGCCGGTCGAGTTCGCGGCTATCGCCCTCCCGGCTGTCCGGCAGCTCGGGCGGGATTTCACCTCGCGCCAGCTCAGAGACGATAAACTCATGCAACAGCGGCCGACGCGGGCCGTATTTCGCTTCTCCGACGCCCCGTTTGATCTCCAGCAGCTCGTCCACTTCCTTACGCAGAGACGCATCCAGGTTACTTCCCGCCAGCAATTCAGCAAAACGCATCGGCGGGACGCCCTTTCCTTCTTCTACCCAACGCAAAGCCAGCAGCGGGCGCAGCACGTAGAAGTACTTTTTCAGACGCACTTCATCGCCCTGCAGGTAGCCGCGAAAGTTTTTACGCGCCATGGAGTAATAGTGCCAGCGAGCCCGCAGCGGCGAAAACCAGCGGGGAACCTGCGCTTTCAGCTCGGCGATTACAGCCTCATCCTGCTGATAAACAACCGGCGAATCCAGCCACTCGATAAGCGTCGGGTTCGCGCCCTTCAACAGGCCGAGCGCTTTACGCCATTCCCAGCCGCAGACATCCAGCTCATCATCAATAGGCAATTCAATCACATCCCTGCCGGCATCAACCCGCAGATACCATTCCGGGAGATGAACGTATAAAAACCGCACGTCATAATCGCTGTCCGGGGAAGCAAAACCCCAGGCCCGGCTGCCGGACTCGCAGGCATAAAGCACCCGTACGCCAAAGCGCCGTTCTACTTCTGCTAATTGTTGCCGTACCCGCTCGCGCATTGCGGCATCTACTCCGTTGTAAGTCATTTTTTATCCTTTTACACAGACGACCTGCCGGAGCGTATGCACAATTTCCACCAGCGAAGACTGCGCCGCCATGACGGCATCAATGTCTTTATAAGCCATCGGGATTTCATCAATTACTTCACTGTCTTTACGGCACTCAACATGGGCGGTGGCGCGTATCTGATCCTCAACGGTAAAGCGATTTTTAGCCGCCGTTCGGCTCATGGAGCGCCCGGCGCCGTGGCTACAAGAGCAAAAACTTTGTTCGTTACCCAGCCCACGCACGATAAAGCTTTTGGCCCCCATAGAACCTGGAATGATGCCCATCTGGCCTTTCTGTGCCGAAACAGCCCCCTTACGGGTGACCAGCACTTCCTCACCAAAATGCGTTTCCTGCTGCACGTAGTTATGATGGCAATTCACCGCTTCCTGCTGCGTCATAAACGGTTTGCTCACAATACGCGACAGCGCGGCCAGCACGCGAGACATCATGACCTCCCGATTATGGCGGGCAAAGTCCTGCGCCCACTCCACCGCTTCGATGTAATCATCGTAGTGCTGGCTGCCTGCCTGAAAGTAAGCCAGGTTTTTGTCCGGCAGATTGGCCATGTGCTGCTGCATATCCTTCTGCGCCAGGGCGATAAAAAGATTCCCGATGGCATTTCCCACACCGCGCGATCCGCTGTGCAGCATCACCCATACTCTCTGCTGCTCATCCAGACAAACTTCAATAAAGTGGTTACCGGTGCCCAACGTCCCCATATGTTGATAATTGTTGGTTTTCAGCAGCTTCGGGTATTTGTCCGTCAGGCGCTTAAATCGTGGTGCCAGCTGCGACCAATGCCCGTCAACCTCTTCAGGCGGTGTGCTCCACGCGCCTTTATCACGGCGAGAGCGCGTGTTGGTTCGGCCATGAGGCACCGCCTGTTCAATCGCACTGCGCAATCCGCTGAGGTTATCCGGCAGATCGCCCGCCGCCAGCGAGGTGCGCACGGCAATCATTCCACAACCAATATCGACCCCAACCGCCGCCGGTATAATGGCGCCTTTAGTGGGAATAACGCTGCCGATAGTTGATCCTTTTCCGAGATGCACATCCGGCATCACCGCCAGATGTTTAAAAATAAACGGCATCTTCGCCGTGTTCAGCAATTGCTCGCGCGCCTCCGGCTCAACCGGTACGCCGTGGGTCCACATTTTTATCGGCGCGCTGTTTTCCGCCGCCAACAGTTGAAATTCGTTATGCTGCATTTTCTTATCCTTTGAGATTAACCAGTCCGTGTAGAACCTGATCCAGGCCACCAAAAACGGAAATTTTATCAATGCGTTCCGCGACTCTTTCGAGCGTTTCCAGTTCCTTTAAGCGCAACGCTACCGGGTTGTTTTCCATCACCTTTGCGGTATTCAGCAGCGAACGCGTGGCCGCCGTCTCTTCACGCCGACGAATTACATTGGCCTGCGCCGATTTCTCAGCCTCTACAAGCCGGGACAGAATGGTTTTCATGTCGCCCGGCAACACAATGTCTTTTACGCCCAGCGAGGCTATTTCGATACCGAACGGGGCTGTGCGGTTTTTTACCTGTGCGCTGACGACCTCATCAATAACTTGCTTATCCTCCAGCAACTCGTCCAGCGTTCGCGTCCCTACCGCTTCTCGCAGCGCAAATTGCAGCTCACGATACAAATGCTCTACTGGTTTAGTTAATTGGCCAAAAGCCTGTAACACATCGTTGTAGCGCCAGTTTGCGGCCATGTTTAAACGCAGGTTTACCTTATCTTTGGTCAGGATCTCCTGCCCACCGACCTCCAGAGCCTGCAGGCGGGTATCCACCACTTCGGCTTCAACCAAATGATTTATTTTCCACCATGCGGTCATGCCCGGCGGTAACAGCGCCTGAGTTTCACCATCAATTTTTATGACGCCAACGTGCCAGGCTGGCACAGAAACGACCAAGATGGCATCTCGCCCTTTCACCGCGCCGCTTCGACGTGGCTGCAGAACTGCATTCATTATTTCGGCGGGCACCTGCACGGTTTGGGTATCGATGCGTGCCAGCGTCAACGTATCCCCGGCCTGCCAGAACAAACGCTGCGTTAAAGGGGGTAAAATTTCCTGCAAAATGCCGTTTACCGACAGAGCGCCAATTTCGCCATCCGCCAGATCCACGGTCAGGCAGTAGCGTTCAACCCAGTCGGGCTGGAAACGACGTAAATACAGCGCGAGCATTTCAGGAACTTCGCTGCCATCCAGATTCACCACCAGCACTTCCGGCTGGCTAAACCAAGGCAGCCGGTGTTCACCCGCTTCCAGAACCTGATAGTAATCGCCCTGCTTCGCCAGCAGCCCCAGTTGACCTTTGCGTATTGTTATTTTCTTCATCATTTTCCTGTTCCTTAAAAATCAGGCGCGGGTAAGGGAGCGAGACTGCAGGGGAATTCCTTTTTGCCTGCGGCCCGGCGCCATTACCGGCGACCCTCTTCGGAGCTTGCTGACAGCTCAAGGCTCCTGTGTGACTTTCTTCGTTAACAACCAGTTATGAATTGGGAATCGAACCCTTGTCTGTGCGTTCTCACCACGGAACACGCCCGAAAAACAGTCTGTACCGTTCCTGGCGTGCCGGTGGGGTTTAACCCCCTTTGTGCTAAACACATTTACGTTATTGCCAGAAGCGTGCCAGAAAATAAAAAAGATAAATAAATCACATAACATTATGATTAATAGATATTTTAAAAATAAACCCTGGTTCAGGCCTTGTCGGATATAGCGCTATTTTTTATCCTTTAATATCGATATTTATCTTTTAGGATAAAAATGAAAAAACGGCGTGTGGTGATTGGCGTGCTGGGCACGGTGCTGGATAAACGCGGCAAGCGGGCAAATCGTTTCCATAAATGGCGACCAACGGTTGGCCTTTGCCAGCAGCCGGACTTCCCCGTTGACCGGCTCGAGCTGCTTTATCAGCCGAGAGATTCCGGCATGACGGAGCAGTTATCAGACGATATCGCGCGTGTTTCGCCCGATACGGAGGTACGCAGGCATCAGGTCACAATCAAAGATCCGTGGGACTTTGAAGAGGTGTACGCCGCCTTTCTTGATTTTGCTACCCGGTACGATTTCGATACCGAAAATGAAGAGTATTTGGTGCATATCACCACCGGAACGCATGTCGCACAAATTTGCTGGTTTCTCTTAACGGAGGCGCGCTACCTCCCCGCCAGCTTGCTGCAAACCAGCCCGGCCCAGAAAGGCACCCCAGAAGAAGGCTCTCCCGCAGGAACTTACTCGGTTATCGACCTCGATTTAAGTCGCTATACCACCTTAACCAGTCGCTTTCAGCGCGAGCAGCAACGGTCCATTTCTTTCCTGAAAGCGGGCATCGACACGCGAAATGCCACCTTTAACCAGCTTATCGATCGCATTGAGCGGGTTGCGCTCCGATCCGCGGCCCCCATGTTACTTACCGGCCCTACCGGGGCGGGCAAATCTTTCCTGGCAAAACGCATTTACCAGCTCAAGCAAGCTCGCCACCAGGTTGGCGGCAAGTTTGTGGCGGTAAACTGCGCCACGCTGCGGGGTGATAACGCGATGTCCACGCTATTCGGGCACGTCAAAGGGGCGTTCACCGGCGCGTTGACGGCACGTACAGGGCTATTACGTGAGGCCGACGGGGGCGTACTGTTTTTGGACGAAATCGCCGAGCTGGGGCTGGACGAACAAGCCATGCTGCTTAAAGCTATCGAAGAAAAAACGTTTTTTCCGTTTGGCTCCGATAAAGAGGTACAGAGCGATTTCCAGCTAATTGCAGGCACCCACCGGGATATGCGCCAGTGGGTTGCGGCGGGCCACTTTCGCGAAGATCTCTATGCCAGGATTAATATGTGGAGTTTTGCCCTGCCGGGTCTGGCGCAGCGGCGGGAAGACATTGCGCCCAACGTAGAGTACGAACTGCAACGCTTCTCTACCGAAGCACAAACGCAGATACGTTTTGATAAAGAGGCCAGGGACCATTATCTGAATTTTGCCTGTTCTGCACAGGCACAATGGCGCGGTAACTTCCGCGAGCTCAGCTCATCCGTATCACGTATGGCGACCCTGTCCGAGCAAGGGCGGATCGCGCTGGACACTGTGCAAGAAGAGATCTCGCAGCTTAAAGAGAGCTGGCAAATCGCCTCTCCCGAAACAACGCTCAATCCAGATATAGACTTGTTCGATAGGCGCCAACTTGAAACCGTGCTGGAGGTTTGCCGCCGCACCCAGTCGCTTTCCGAGGCCGGACGCGAACTCTTTGCCGTCTCGCGGTTGAAAAAGGCAAACCCTAATGATGCTGACCGCCTGCGTAAATATCTGGCGCGTTTTAACCTGAGCTGGGAGAGCGTCCACGACGGCTAAAGCGCATAATTTGTTTGAATAATCTTCCTTGCCGCGATAAACAATACCCAGGGCCAGGCTCGATCCTGGCCCGCAATAATAAGCCAACACAACACAAACGCCGATTCGTTCATGGCCTACCACCGCATAGTGGCCAGTCTGGCGACGAGGCATTCGCAAGGAAAATAACATGTTCGCCACTCTAACCCGGCTGTTCCCGCTCTGGGCACTGCTGCTCTCCGTCGCTGCGTATTATACCCCCTCAACCTTTACGCCGATTGGCCCGTGGGTCAGCACGCTGCTGATGCTCATTATGTTTGGTATGGGCGTGCATCTGCGACTTGAAGACTTTAAACGCGTGCTGTCGCGCCCGGCACCGGTGGCCGCAGGGATTTTTCTGCATTACCTGGTCATGCCGCTGGCGGCGTGGCTGCTGGCGATGCTATTCCATATGCCGCCCGATCTTTCAGCCGGGATGGTGCTGGTCGGCAGCGTAGCCAGCGGCACGGCGTCCAACGTCATGATTTACCTGGCCAAAGGCGACGTTGCGCTCTCCGTGACAATCTCATCGGTTTCCACGCTGGTCGGCGTTTTCGCCACGCCGCTACTGACCCGTCTCTATGTAGATGCCGACATTAAAGTCGATGTGATGGGCATGCTGGTCAGCATTCTGCAAATCGTCATCATCCCGATTGGCCTTGGCCTGATTGTGCATCACCTTTTCCCACGCGTGGTGAAGCGGGTGGAACCGTGGCTGCCCGCGTTTTCCATGCTCTGCATTCTCGCCATCATTAGTGCGGTTGTGGCAGGTTCGGCGTCACACATCGCCTCCGTTGGCCTGGTGGTGATTGTCGCGGTAATTCTGCATAACACTATTGGCCTGCTCGGCGGCTACTGGGGCGGACGCCTGTTTGGGTTTGACGAGTCCACCTGCCGGACGCTGGCTATCGAAGTGGGGATGCAGAACTCAGGTCTTGCGGCCACGCTGGGAAAAATCTACTTCTCTCCGCTCGCTGCTCTACCTGGCGCATTGTTCTCCGTCTGGCACAATCTTTCCGGTTCCCTGCTCGCCGGCTATTGGTCTGGCAAGGTGATAACCTCGAAGCCTGATGACAAAAAATAATCGCTAAAAGCCTGCTGATGCAGGCTTTTTTGTCTCGTCGGCGCGGAGGGTTTGTTTTACACTGAACGTCCTTTCCCGGGAGATTGCAACGATGGCTACAGCCAGACTGACACAGCAAGACATGACGGAAAGCGAACAGCGTGAGCTTAAAACACTGCTGGATCGCGCCCGCATTGCCCACGGTCGTACGTTGACCAACTCAGAGACTAATCAGGTAAAAAAAGAGTACATAGACAAGCTGATGGCGGAACGTGCGCTGGCGGCCAAGAAAGCTCGCCAGCTGAAGAAACAGAATGCATTAAAGCCGGATACGACGACCACCTATTCATGGTCGGCCAATAACCACACGCGAGGAAAACGCTAGTTTAACGGCCTTTCTTCTTCCGGCCCGGAGACGCAAAACGCTTACGGGATGCAAGCTCGGCGGGCGTTTTTGCTGAGCTTTTCGGCCCGCTGACCAGCGGTTTTTTCGCCGCCGGGCTGGCCGTTTTTGGCTTCTCTTTTTTGGCCGGTTTCGCCTCTGAAGACGAATCCTCAATCAGCTTAAACAGCTCAATCAGTTCATCATCCGTCAGGTCACGCCATTCCCCCAGCGGAATACCGGTGAGATTGACGTTCATGATGCGCGTGCGCTCCAGCTTAGCCACTTCATAGCCAAAGTGTTCACACATGCGGCGGATCTGGCGGTTCAGCCCCTGAACCAGGGTGATGCGAAACGCAAACGGGGCTTCTTTTTTGACTTTGCATTTTTTGGTGACAGTACCCAGAATCGGCACGCCTGCCCCCATACCGCGAATAAACTCATCAGTGACCGGTTTGTTCACCGTGACCACATACTCTTTCTCGTGGTCGTTCCCGGCGCGCAGAATTTTGTTCACCAGGTCACCGTGGTTGGTGAGGAAAATCAGCCCCTGGGAATCTTTGTCCAGGCGGCCGATTGGGAACACGCGCTTGCTGTGGTTCACGTAGTCGACGATGTTGTCTCTTTCGCCGTCTTCCGTGGTGCTCACAATCCCCACCGGCTTATTCAGCGCAATCAGCACCAGGTCTTCTTCATTGCGGGGTTCGATGAGCTGACCATTCACCTTCACGCTATCGCCGGCAAAAACCCGATCGCCAATTTTGGCGCGCTTACCGTTAATAAAAACGTTGCCCTGTTCGATGTAGCGATCGGCATCACGGCGTGAGCAGATCCCGCTCTCGCTGATGTATTTGTTAAGACGGGTAGATGACTCTGGCAGCATAAATTCTCCTGTAAAAGCGAAATATACCTCACCTCGACAGCGATAAAAATAATCGCGCTTTACTCCCTGAACACTGAATGTGATCTACGGCGCCTTTCAGGACAAAAGTGCGCGCCGATGACGAAAGCAACTTTGTCAGATGAAATGACGCAGAATCAAACCATTACAAGCAAATGCACAAAAGTGCCAGTGACCTCCTTTCTGTTTATCAAATGTGCAACATAAGTCACCGTGTGACCACAATGAAAACGAAGATAATTTCTTTAAATAGCGGCAAAGCTAGGGTTATATCAGATTGTGTTCGTAAGAATCAGATTTGCACAAATGTGCAGGAGTCGAAAGTGACGGTGGAAAATAGCGACGATATTCGTCTGATCGTGAAAATCGCCCAGCTCTACTATGAGCAGGATATGACCCAGGTGCAGATTGCACGCGAGCTGGGGATATATCGTACTACCATTAGCCGTCTGCTGAAACGCGGTCGCGAGCAGGGCATCGTCACTATCGCCATTAACTACGACTACAACGAAAATCTGTGGCTTGAGCAGCAGCTAAAACAAAAATTCGGGCTCAGAGAGGCGGTAGTGGCCACCTGTGACTCTCTGCTGGAGGAGGAGCAGCTCAATCTCATCGGCCAGCATGGCGCGCAATTGGTCGACAGACTGCTGGAGCCGGGCGATATCGTCGGCTTCTCCTGGGGGCGTGCGGTGCGCGCTCTGGTAAAGAATCTGCCGCAGGCCAGCCAGTCCCGTCAGGTTATCTGCGTCCCGATTATCGGCGGTCCCTCCGGAAAGCTGGAAAGCCGTTACCACGTGAATACGCTGACCTACGGCGCAGCGGCGAAGCTGAAAGCGGAATCGCATCTCGCCGATTTCCCGGCGCTGCTGGATAACAAATTAATTCGCAACGGTATTATGCAGTCCCAGCACTTTAAAACCATAGCGTCTTACTGGGACAGCCTGGACATCGCGCTGGTAGGGATTGGTTCCCCGGCTATCCGCGACGGCGCCAACTGGCATGCGTTTTACGGCAGTGAAGAGAGCGACGATCTCAACGCCCGCCACGTCGCCGGCGATATCAGCTCGCGTTTTTACAACATTGATGGCGCGATGGTAGAAACCGCCATGAGCGAGAAAACGCTCTCTATTGAGATGGCGAAACTCAAGCAGACGCGCTATTCGGTAGGTATCGCAATTGGCGAAGAAAAATACTCCGGAATTCTTGGCGCCTTGAATGGCAATTACATTAACTGTCTGGTGACAAACAGAGACACCGCCGAGTCGCTACTGAAGTAAATTTCAATAATATGATTTCACGCAGCACTGCTGCGGGGATCCCTTTATCTAAAGAAACAGGAGTCGATAATGGATACGTGGTTAAATTTAAAAGACAAAATTATTATTGTTACCGGTGGAGCATCAGGAATTGGCCTGGCGATTGTCGATGAATTATTAGCCCAGGGCGCAAATGTGCAGATGAGCGATATTCACGGCGGCGATAAACATCAGCTCGGTGAAAATTATTGTTTCTGGCCAACCGATATTTCCAGCGCCAGCGAGGTAAATAAAACTGTCGACAGTATTATTCAACGCTTTGGTCGTATTGATGGGCTGGTGAATAACGCTGGCGTCAACTTCCCGCGTTTATTAGTCGATGAGAAAGCGCCAGCCGGTCGCTATGAATTAAATGAAGCAGCATTCGAAAAAATGGTCAATATCAATCAGAAAGGCGTGTTTCTAATGTCGCAGGCGGTGGCCCGCAAGATGGTTAAACAGCGCAACGGCGTGATTGTTAACGTTTCGTCGGAAAGCGGCCTGGAAGGCTCTGAAGGCCAGAGCGGCTATGCCGCGACCAAAGCCGCGCTGAACAGCTTTACCCGCTCCTGGTCGAAAGAGCTGGGTAAACACGGCATCCGCGTCGTGGGCGTTGCGCCGGGTATTCTGGAAAAAACCGGGCTGCGCACGCCTGAGTACGAACAGGCGCTGGCCTGGACCCGTAATATTACCGTCGAACAGCTGCGCGAAGGCTATAGCAAAAATTCGATTCCGATTGGTCGTTCGGGTCGGCTCAGAGAAGTTGCTGATTTTGTTTGCTATCTGCTCTCAGATCGCGCCAGCTATATCACCGGAGTCACCACTAACATCGCGGGCGGAAAAACGCGCGGCTAAGGGGGAAAAATGGTTAACGTCATCTTCTGCGCCCACGGCCAGCTGGCCTGCGCCATGCTCGACTCGGTGCGCATGGTTTACGGCGATGTCAACGTCAGCGCCGTGGAGTTTGTACCGGGTGAAAACGCGGGCGACATCGCCGGTAAGCTTGAAAAGTTGGTAAGTACTCACAAAGACGAAGAGTGGCTTATTGCCGTCGATTTACAGTGCGGAAGCCCGTGGAATGCCGCCGCCGGGCTGGCGATGCGCAACCCGCAGCTCCGGGTCATCAGCGGCCTGTCGCTGCCGCTGGCTCTGGAGCTGGTCGATAATCAGCAAACGATGAATGCAGAAGCGCTGTGCCAACACCTGGAACTTATCACCAGCCAGTGCTGCGTCACCTGGCGGCAACCGGAAACCGTTGAGGAGGATTTCTGATGAACATTACGCTCGCGCGCATTGACGACCGTTTGATTCACGGCCAGGTCACCACCGTTTGGTCAAAAGTGGCCAACGCCCAGCGCATTATTATCTGTAATGACGATGTGTATAACGACGACGTTCGCCGCACGCTGCTTCGCCAGGCTGCGCCTCCGGGCATGAAAGTCAATGTGGTGAATATCGAAAAAGCCGTCGCCGTATATCATAACCCGCAATATAAAGATGAAACCGTTTTTTATTTATTTACCAACCCGCAGGATGTTTTAACTATGGTCCAGCAGGGCGTAAAAATAGCGACCCTTAATATCGGCGGCATGGCATGGCGACCGGGTAAAAAACAACTAACTAAGGCTATCTCATTAGATGAGATGGATATTAATTCATTTCAACAGTTAGATAAGCTAGGTGTAAAACTCGATTTACGCGTCGTGGCCTCCGACCCTTCGATAAATATTCTCGATAAAATAGCAGAACTGTCCGTTACAGAATAATAAAGCGCGCCTGTAGTAATATGCCGTAACAGGCAGGGACCCCTATATCTTCAAGGTGACACATTATGGAAATCAGTACCCTACAAATAATAGCCATATTTATTTTTTCCTGTATTGCCGGGATGGGCAGTGTGCTGGATGAATTCCAGACTCACCGCCCATTAATCGCCTGTACCGTGATTGGCTTAATTCTCGGCGATTTAAAAACCGGGATTATGCTCGGCGGTACGCTGGAGCTGATCGCACTCGGCTGGATGAACGTTGGTGCAGCGCAGTCTCCGGACTCGGCGTTAGCCAGCATTATCTCAGCCATTCTGGTGATCGTTGGCCAGCAAAGCATCGCCACCGGAATAGCAATCGCGCTACCGGTAGCTGCCGCGGGCCAGGTACTCACTGTGTTCGCTCGTACCATTACCGTGGTGTTCCAGCACGCGGCGGATAAAGCCGCGGAAGAGGCGCGCTTTAGAACAATCGATCTGCTACACGTTTCGGCGCTAGGCGTCCAGGCGCTGCGCGTCGCTATCCCCGCGCTGGTGGTTTCGCTATTCGTCAGCGCCGATATGGTCAGCAATATGCTCCACGCCATCCCGGAATTCGTCACCCGTGGTCTGCAAATCGCCGGCGGTTTTATCGTGGTAGTCGGCTACGCCATGGTGCTGCGCATGATGGGCGTGAAGTATCTGATGCCCTTCTTCTTCTTGGGCTTTCTCGCGGGCGGCTATCTCGACTTCAGCCTGCTGGCCTTCGGCGGCGTGGGGGTCATCATCGCGCTGATTTATATCCAGCTCAACCCGCAGTGGCGTAAACCTGAACCGCAGGCCGCAGCCACCTCTTTCACCGCCATTGACCAGCTTGACGACTGATGGAGTCCAACATGGAACAGAGAAAAATAACCCAAGGCGATCTGGTAAGCATGTTTCTGCGATCCAACCTGCAGCAGGCATCATTCAACTTCGAGCGTATTCACGGGCTTGGCTTCTGCTACGACATGATCCCGGCAATCAAGCGCCTCTACCCACTGAAGGAGGATCAGGTCGCCGCACTGAAGCGCCATCTGGTGTTCTTTAACACGACCCCGGCTGTCTGCGGGCCGGTGATTGGCGTGACCGTAGCGATGGAGGAAGCGCGGGCTAACGGCGCCGCTATCGACGATGGCGCAATTAACGGTATCAAAGTAGGCCTGATGGGGCCGCTGGCAGGCGTTGGCGACCCGCTGGTGTGGGGTACATTGCGGCCAATCACCGCTGCCCTCGGCGCATCGCTGGCGCTCTCCGGGAACATTCTTGGGTCGCTACTTTTCTTTTTTATTTTCAATGCAATACGCCTTGCGATGAAGTGGTATGGGCTGCAACTGGGCTTCCGTAAAGGGGTCAATATCGTCGGCGATATGGGCGGCAACCTGCTGCAAAAACTGACCGAAGGTGCCTCCATTCTTGGCCTGTTTGTCATGGGTGTGCTGGTAACCAAGTGGACCACCATCAACGTACCGCTGGTGGTCTCACAAACGCCAGGGGCCGATGGCTCGACCGTCACCATGACCGTACAGAACATCCTCGATCAGCTCTGCCCCGGCCTGCTGGCCCTGGGCCTGACGCTGATGATGGTGCGCCTGCTCAATAAGAAAGTGAATCCGGTGTGGCTGATTTTCGCCCTGTTCGGTCTGGGGATTATCGGTAACGCGCTGGGCTTCCTGTCCTGATTATTCCGCCCCGGCGATGTCGGGGCTACCGTGCTAAATAAGAGGTGGTTTATGCAAACAACAGCCCTGCGTCTATACGGCAAACGCGATCTGCGCCTGGAAACGTTCGAACTTCCGGCCATGCAGGATGATGAAATCCTCGCTCGGGTAGTTACCGACAGCCTGTGCCTCTCCTCCTGGAAAGAGGCGAATCAGGGTGAGGACCACAAAAAGGTGCCTGACGATGTGGCGACTAACCCGATCATCATCGGCCATGAGTTCTGCGGGGAGATTATTGCCGTCGGCAAAAAGTGGCAGCACAAGTTTCACACCGGGCAGCGCTACGTGATTCAGGCCAATCTGCAGCTGCCGGACCGCCCGGACTGCCCGGGCTATTCATTCCCGTGGATCGGTGGAGAAGCGACCCACGTGGTGATCCCTAACGAGGTGATGGAGCAGGATTGCCTGCTCTCCTGGGAGGGCGACACCTGGTTTGAAGGCTCGCTGGTGGAGCCGCTTTCCTGCGTGATTGGCGCGTTCAACGCCAACTATCATCTGCAGGAAGGCAGCTATTACCATGTAATGGGCATTCGCCCGCAGGGACGCACGCTGATCCTCGGCGGCACCGGTCCGATGGGCCTGCTGGCTATCGACTACGCACTGCATGGCCCGATCAATCCGGCGCTGCTGGTGGTCACCGACACCAATAAGCCCAAGCTCAGCTATGCGCGTCAGCACTATCCGTCCGAGCCGCAAACGCTGATTCACTATCTTGATGGCCATGATGCCTGTCGCGAAACGCTGATGGCGCTCTCCTGCGGCCACGGTTTTGACGATATCTTCGTTTTCGTCCCGAACGAACAGCTTATTACCATGGCTTCATCGCTGCTGGCACCTGATGGGTGCCTCAATTTCTTTGCCGGCCCTCAGGATAAGAGGTTCAGCGCACCCATTAACTTCTACGACGTACATTACTCTTTCACCCATTACGTGGGCACCTCCGGCGGCAATACCGACGATATGCGCGCCGCAGTTGAGCTGATGCAGACGAAAAAAGTCCAGACCGCGAAAGTCGTAACCCATATTCTGGGGCTTAACGCAGCGGGCGATACTACGCTGGACTTACCGGCGGTTGGCGGCGGTAAAAAGCTGGTTTATACCGGGAAAGATATGCCGCTAACGCCGCTGGGGAAAATTAGCGACCCGGCGCTGGCGGCAATTATGGAGCGTCACCGCGGCATCTGGTCAAAAGAAGCTGAAGAATATCTACTGGCCCACGTGGAGGATATTGTTGCCGGTTAATCGATACTCGCTAATCAAGAAAAGAAAGGCAGCCTGATGGCTGCCTAAAATTGGTGACAAACACCCGAAAAACGCGGTTTTCGGGTGTTTGGGGCAAACCAGAGAACATCATTCATTGTTTTTATTATACCGAAGTTCGGATCTTTTAAGGTCAATGAACTTTGTCAGCAGTCTCAGGCAGCCTGATGGCTGCCTTTGAGGTGCATCGACGCACCGCTTGCGCCGGAAAGAAAGAGGCTTAGTAACCCTGAATCATAAAATCAACGGCGCCACACAGATCATCTCTGTAATACGTCAAATCCGCGACCGAAGCGCCGAGTTCTTTGATTGGAATCCCCGCCATCATATGGGTCATAGCAACGCAGGTTTGCCCCTGAATTGTCACGACAGGGCAGATTTTTTCCGGAGGCATAGCCCCCAGCAATTCGCACTCAATAACGGGAATCACCAGGGCATGCTTCAGGACATCAGCAATAGGATGCTGCATATTGATGAGATAAGGATACGTTTTCTTCCCTGCGCCAGTATTCTCGTAGGCATGAAACTGTTCCATCAGAAGGTCCTCTGAAAATCGCTGAACGAGCCGTGCTCCTCAACAAATTCATTAAGCGCGGCGATCTTTTCCTGATTGTCCCTGAGCCACTCAGCCCGAGCGTTTTCGCGAAATTTCTCGATTAATGCCTCGGTCAGTACCGCCGAGATGTTTAACTTCAGCTTACGGGCCTCATCCAGAATCTCCGGCGCGAGCGTGACATTCACCGATTTTTTGGCGGCTGCACTTTCAACACGCATATTAACCCCCATAACAATGCGCATACATTGTTCAATTATAGAGCGATGCCGGGTTAACGATCAATACTCATCCCGTTCGTCGTCATCGTCCGGCTGGTCCAGCACGCTGTAGGCGACGGAACAGAACAAGGAGTTGAGGCGCTTCATATCCCCCAGCAGCCCAAGGTGCAGCGAACTTGTTTCGATGCTCTGCACGTTCTGCTGGTGCAGGCGGTCAACGTGGGCATGGGAGAAGCGGCGGTTCATGATGCGGAAACGGTGCTTATTGCGGCGCAGGCGGCGGGCGCTGCCCAGATCGCTTGAGAAAAATACCGACAGGCTGAGCTGCAGGTTGCTGATCAGCTGCTGAAGCAGGTTATCCAGCTCGGTCAGGCCGTCCTGCGAGAAAGCCCGACGCGCGGCAAGAGATTTATCCGCCACTTCGCTGCCCATGCGTTCGATGATGTCTGCCGCCTGTTCCAGGTTTAGCGACATTTCAATGATTTCCGCCCAGCGTCGCGACTCCATTTCCGCCAGATCTTCTTTTGGCATCTGCGCCAGATAAAGCTTGATGGCGGTATACAGCACGTCCACATCGTCGGCCAGCTTGCGCAGCTCTTTTTCCTGGCGCGGTTCGCCGTGCATCACCTTGCTCCAGGTTTCCAGCATCTGTTCCAGCACGTCCCCCATTCTAAGAGTTTCACGCGCGGCGTTAGATAACCCCAACGCGGGCGTATCCAGTGCCGTCGGGTCGAGATGCTTCGGCTTCATGCGGGCGTCGACTTCCGGCGCTTCGCTGATAACCCGGCGGCAGAAACGCGCCATCGGCTCGGCAAAAGGCACCATCACCAGGCAGCGGATCAGGTTGTAAAAGACGTGAAAGTAGATAACCAGCTCTGATTCAGGCAGCGGCAGGTGATGCATCAGCCGGGCAAGAATATGCACAAACGGCAGCACCAGCAGGCTACCCACCAGCTTAAACAGCAAGCTGCCCAGCGCCACCCGGCGGGCCGCAGCATTCGCGGCGCTGTTGTTGATCATCGCCAGCAGGCCGGAGCCCAGGTTGGCCCCGATGACCAGGCACAGCGCCACATCAAAGGAGATCACGCCGGTAGACGTCAGCGTGGCCGTCAGTAAAACGGCAGCCAGGCTGGAGTAGCTGATGATGGCGAACATCGCGCCAATCAGCGCGTCGAGCATGATATCGCCGGTCAGAGAGGCGAAGATGACCTGAACACCGTTCGCCTGGGTAATCGGCGTCACGGCCCCAACAATCAGCTCCAGCGCCAGCAGAATAAGGCCCAGACCAATCCCTACGCGGCCAAGCTGTCCCGCACGGGTCTGCTTTCGGCTGAGAAAGAAAATAACGCCGATAAAAATCAGCAGCGGCGAAAGCCACGAAAGATCGAAGGTCAGGATACGCGCCATTAGCGCTGTACCGACATCAGCCCCGAGCACGATCACCAGCGCAGGGGCCAGCGCCACCAGGTCCTGGGCAACAAACGAGGTCACCAGCATGGTGGTGGCATTACTGCTTTGCACCAGCGCGGTAACGCCTATCCCGGCGCAGAAGGCGAGCGGTTTCTTTTCTACGCTGTGGCTAAGCACGCTGCGCAGGTTGGCACCGTAAACACGCATGATACCGGTACGCACAATGTGCGTGCCCCAAACCAGCAGTGAAACGGCGGACAGCAGGTGTAACAAAGTCAGCACGGATTTTTATTCTCCTTATCGTTTTTAGGGTTCCTGAGGCAAAAATAGCCACCCTCCTTCAGTATAAGGGGTTAACTTCAATAAAGAGACAAGGCGCCCATAGAGCGCCCTGTAAGTTGTAAGGAAAGATAACAGGTTTGTGAGTCAGTCGGCGTCGTACCCGAGGTTCGGCGCAAGCCAGCGTTCAACCTCGCTGACCGGCATACCTTTACGGCGAGCATAGTCTTCGACCTGGTCACGCTGAATTTGCGCGACGGCAAAGTACTTGCTGTCCGGGTGGCTGAAGTACCACCCTGAAACGGACGCGCCTGGCCACATGGCGTAAGACTCGGTAAGCTTCATGCCAATCACGTTTTCGACGTCCAGCAGCGCCCAGATGGCCGCTTTTTCCGTGTGCTCCGGGCAAGCCGGGTAGCCTGGTGCCGGGCGAATCCCCTGATAATTCTCGCGGATAAGCTCCTCGTTGCTGAGATTTTCCGTCGCCGCATAGCCCCAATAGACTTTACGCACGCGCTCATGGAGATATTCAGCAAAGGCTTCGGCCAGGCGATCCGCAACGGCTTTCACCATGATTTTGTTGTAATCATCGTGCTGCGCATCGTAGGCGCCCGCCAGGTCGTCTTCTTCAACACCGCCGGTGACCGCAAAAGCACCGATGTAGTCTGTTTTACCGCTGTGCTTAGGCGCAACAAAGTCGGCAATGCAGTAGTTCGGGAAGCCGCTTTTTTCGGTTTGCTGGCGCAGATGGCGGCTGACGGCTTTAACCTGAGTCCGCGTTTCGTCGGTATAAATCTCAACATCGTCCCCCACCCGATTCGCCGGGAACAGGCCAACCACGCCGCGTGGCGTCATTGTTTTCGTCCGGTGGAGCATATCCAGCATGTCGTTGGCGTCTTTAAACAGGCGTTTTGCTTCCTCGCCAACAACCTCATCTTCCAGAATGCGTGGGTATTTTCCGGCCAGCGACCAGGTCATGAAGAACGGCGTCCAGTCGATGTAGTTCCGCAGCGTTTCAATGCTGGCGGTAACTTCCTGCACGCCCGGCCGATGCGGAACCGGAGGCGTGTAGCTTTCCCAGTCAAAAGGAAGGTCGTTATCCCGCGCTACCTCCAGCGTAACCGGCGGCGTGCGTGGTTTTTTACGCGCATGCTGCGTTCGCACCACTTCGTACTCTTTGCGGGTACGGGCGACAAATTCATCGCGCTGGGTTTCTGAAAGTAGAGCAGAAACCACGCCGACGGTACGCGAGGCGTTCTGTACGTAGACGGTTGGGCCGCTGTAGTTCTGCTCTATTTTCACCGCCGTATGGGCTTTTGACGTCGTCGCTCCACCAATCAGCAGCGGCAGCGTAAAGCCCTGGCGCTCCATCTCTTTGGCGACGTTGACCATTTCATCCAGCGAAGGCGTAATCAGCCCGGAAAGGCCGATAATATCCGCGCCCACTTCGCGGGCGGTTTTCAAAATTTTCTCGCCGGGCACCATCACGCCAAGGTCGATAATTTCGTAGTTGTTACACTGCAGCACCACGCCGACGATGTTCTTGCCGATGTCATGCACGTCGCCTTTCACCGTGGCGAGGACGATCTTGCCGTTAGTCGATCCCTTTTCCTTACTGGCTTCGATATAAGGCTCGAGATAAGCCACCGCTTGCTTCATGACCCGGGCCGATTTCACCACCTGCGGCAGGAACATTTTCCCCTCACCGAACAGATCGCCGACCACGTTCATCCCCGCCATCAGCGGGCCTTCAATCACTTCGATTGGGCGAGCCGACCGCTGGCGAGCCTCTTCGGTATCTGCTTCGATGAACTCGGTGATCCCTTTCACCAGCGAATATTCAAGCCGCTTAACAACGTCCCAGCTGCGCCACTCGGCCTGTTGCGCATTGGCGGCTTCATCACTTTTGCTGCCGCGATATTTTTCAGCCAGCTCTAACAGCCGTTCGGTGCTGTCATCACGCCGGTTAAGAATGACGTCTTCTACAGCGTCACGCAGCTCGGCCGGAAGATCGTCGTAAATCGCCAGCTGCCCGGCGTTCACGATCCCCATATCCATGCCGTTGCGGATCGCGTAATAGAGGAATACCGCGTGAATGGCTTCGCGTACCGGATCGTTGCCGCGGAAGGAGAAGGAGACGTTAGACACGCCGCCGGAAATCATCGCATGCGGCAGCTCGCGCTTAATGTCTTCGCAGGCGCCGATAAAATCCTGCGCATAGTTGTTGTGCTCTTCGATGCCGGTCGCCACCGCGAAGATGTTCGGGTCAAAGATGATGTCTTCCGGTGGGAAGCCCACCTCTTCGGTAAGAATTTTGTAGGCGCGGCGGCAAATCTCGATTTTGCGCTCGCGGGTATCCGCCTGACCCGCTTCGTCGAATGCCATCACCACCATCGCCGCGCCGTAGCGGCGTACGAGTTTCGCATGGTGGATAAACGGCTCAATGCCTTCCTTCATCGAGATGGAGTTAACGATACCTTTGCCCTGAATGCACTTCAGCCCTTTCTCGATGACGTCCCATTTCGAGGAGTCGATCATGATTGGCACGCGGGCGATATCCGGCTCGCCGGCAATCAGGTTGAGGAAGCGCACCATCGCCGCTTCGGCGTCGAGCATCCCCTCGTCCATGTTGATGTCAATGATCTGCGCGCCGCTGGCGACCTGCTGCAGCGCAACGTCCAGCGCCTCGCTGTATTTTTCTTCTTTGATCAGCCGCTTGAATTTAGCCGAGCCGGTGACGTTGGTACGTTCGCCTACGTTCACAAACAGGCTGTCTGCGCCAATGTTCAGCGGCTCAAGTCCGGCCAGGCGGCAGGCAACCGGCAGTTCGGGGAGCTGACGCGGCGCAACGCCAGCTACCGCTGCGCTCATCGCGGCGATATGCGCAGGCGTCGTCCCACAACAGCCGCCGACAATATTCAGAAATCCGGCCTGTGCCCATTCCCCAATCTGCTGCGCCATCACGTCTGCATCGAGATCGTACTCGCCGAAAGCATTTGGCAGACCGGCGTTAGGGTGAGCGGTCACGTAGCACTCGGCAATACGCGATAATTCAGCCACGTACTGGCGCAGTTCGTCCGGCCCCAGCGCGCAGTTAAGTCCGAAGGAGAGCGCGTCGGCGTGGCGCAGGGAGTTATAGAAAGCTTCCGTCGTCTGACCGGAAAGCGTACGGCCTGACGCATCGGTAATGGTGCCAGAAACCATGATCGGCAGGTCAACGCCGAGCGCTTCAAACTCCGCCTTTACGGCGAAGATGGCGGCTTTGGCATTGAGGGTGTCGAAAACCGTTTCGATCATGATCAGGTCGGCCCCGCCTTCCACCAGCGCCCTGGTCGATTCACGGTAAGCGGCGACCAGTTGATCAAAAGTGATGTTGCGGAAGGCCGGGTCGTTCACGTCCGGGGAGATTGAAGCCGTGCGGTTGGTTGGGCCTAACACACCGGCGACATAGCGTGGTTTTTCCGGCGTACGTGCCGTCCATTCATCGGCACAGGCACGCGCCAGCTTCGCGGCTTCGTAGTTAATTTCCGCCGACAGCGATTCCATTTGGTAGTCAGCCATCGCAATGGTTGTGGAGTTGAAGGTGTTGGTTTCAACGATGTCTGCGCCTGCCTCAAAGTAGGCATAGTGAATCGCGGCGATAATTTCCGGTTTGCTAAGCACCAGCAGGTCATTGTTGCCCTTAAGGTCACACGGCCAGTCGGCAAAACGCTCTCCGCGGAAATCGCTCTCATCAAGACGGTAGCTTTGGATCATGGTCCCCATACCGCCGTCCAGCACCAGAATGCGTTCACTCAGTTGTTGCTTCAGCTTCTCTACATTGTTACTCACGCTCACTCCCACCTTTTTTCCCTGACTGACGGACCTGCAGCCCCATACTTGCACAAACTACAGGGTCGTAAAAGCCGCACGTCAGGAACATGAGAGATGTTCAGCATCACTCATCCGATCAGTCCGTGAGCGGTTGCAAATTCGCCAAATAAAACGAAAATGATTTCCACGATACGAAAAAGGAGTCCGGTATGGTTGCTACAGTCCCCGCTAAACGAGGTAAGAAACCCCGCGCCGCAGTCACCGCTGCCCCGCAGGCCACCGGGCAGGTTCAATCACTCACTCGCGGCCTCAAACTGCTGGAGTGGATTGCCGAATCTCACGGCAGCGTGGCGCTGACCGAGCTTGCCCAGCAGGCCGGCCTGCCAAACTCCACGACCCACCGTCTGCTGACCACGATGCAGCAGTTAGGCTTCGTTCACCAGGTAGGCGATTTGGGCCACTGGACGATTGGCGCTCACGCTTTTGTCGTCGGCAGCAGCTTCCTGCAAAGCCGCAACCTGCTGGCCATTGTGCACCCGATCCTGCGCAAACTGATGGAAGCCTCCGGCGAAACCGTTAACCTCGCGGTGCTCGACAAGAGCGATCATCAGGCGATTATTATCGACCAGGTTCAGTGTACTCAGCTGATGCGTATGTCGGCCCCCATTGGCGGCAAGCTGCCGATGCACGCCTCCGGCGCGGGAAAAGCGTTTCTGGCACACCTGAACGATGATGAAGTTGCCAGTTTGCTGCACCGCAAGGGGCTGCACAACTACACGCCGGCCACGCTGACTTCTCCGCTGCATCTCAAAGAAGATCTGGCGCAAACGCGCAAGCGCGGCTATTCATTTGACGATGAAGAACACGCGCTGGGGCTGCGCTGCGTCGCCTCGTGTATCTACGACGAGCACCACGAGGCGTTCGCCGCAATCTCCATTTCCGGGCCGATTTCGCGCATCACCGATGACCGCGTAACGGAGCTGGGCGCGCTGGTGATTAAAGCAGCGAAGGAAATTACTCAGGCCTACGGCGGCGGGCGCTAGCCCGCCAGGATTAATGACAAAAGGCCGAAAACGTGGTTTTCGGCCTTTTGGGGCAAACCAGTAAACATTATTCATTGCTTTTATCGGACCAGCGTTCAGCCTTTTTAGAGCACGAAATCTTGTTGGCTATTTTGCGGGCCGCTAGCCCGCTCGCTTCACTTCGCCAAACCGCTGGCTGAAGCGCTGGCGGCGGCGATAGGCGAAGACATCTTCTACATAGCCCTCGCGGATGCGGGTTTGCAACGCTCGCCAGAAGTCCGCCCGGAACAGGTCGGCGTGCATTTCATCAAATAGCGGGCGAATGCGCCTGTCCGCGCAAAGATAGTGCCGGAACTCCTCCGGGAAGACATCGCCCGGCGAGATGCTGTACCACGGCTCAGCCGAAAGCTCATCTTCCGGGTAGCGCGGCGGCGGGATATCACGGAAGTTCACCTCGGTCATATAGCAAATTTCGTCATAGTCGTAGAACACCACCCGACCATGGCGCGTAACGCCAAAGTTTTTAAATAACATATCGCCGGGAAAGATATTCGCCGCGGCGAGCTGGCGAATTGCGTTGCCGTACTCTTCTATAGCATCGCGTAGCTGCTGGCCCTCTACCTGCTCAAGCCACAGATTAAGCGGCACCATACGCCGCTCAATATAGAGATGGCTAATAGCAATACGCTCGCCGAGATCGGTAAGCTTTTCCGGTACCTCCTGCCGCAGCAGCGCCATTAGCCCCGGGCTGATTTGCCGCTTGTCCAGCACGAAGTTTTCAAACTCCTGGGTATCCGCCATGCGCCCTACGCGATCGTGCTCTTTTACCAGCTGGTAACAGGCACGTACTCTCTCCGCGCTAACCTCTTTCTGCGGGGCGAATTTATCCTTTATCACCTTAAAAACGCGGTCGAAGCCCGGCAGGGTAAAGACCAACATCACCATGCCGCGTATGCCGGGCGCCTCAATAAACTGCTCGGGCGTGTTGTTAATGTAGGTCAGATATTCGCGATAGCTCTCGGTTTTGCCATGCTTCTGGCAGCCAATGGCCATGTACAGCTCAGCGGTGGTTTTCCCCGGTAAAATTTCGCGTAACCACTCAACAAGCGCAGCGGGAAAAGGGGCATACACCATAAAATAGGAGCGAGCGAAACCAAAGACGATACTGGCTTCAGGGGCGCTGGTGAGGCAGGTGTCGACCATCAGCCGCCCGTCATCAGTACGGTGAATGGGTAATAAAAAAGGAACTTTACCCTCAGGTAAAACCAGCTTACCGACCAGCCAGGCGGCTTTATTACGATAAAACAGCTCGTTGGCGACTTCGAGCGTGGCCGTTCGCAATGCTTCTGCGCCGAACGTTTCATATAGATGGGCCAGTATAAAACCAACGTCCCTCGCAATATCTTGCCAGGGCAGGCGCAGCGGGAGATCGGAAAGCAAGGTCGTGAGCAACGTCGTCCAGCCCTGCTCCGGGAAAAAAGTTTTGGCCAGAGGGCGAGGCAGCGGCCGAAGCTGTTTGCCTGCCTGAGAGCTAAAAATAAAGAGCCGCTCGGGAGTCAGCGAGCGATGGTCGAAGAGCCGACAATAGACTGAATTGAAGAAGCTTTCGGCAATCTCAAAACGCGGGTAATCCGGTAATAATTTGGTGTACTGCTCTTTCACCCGCAGCAAAAACGCGGCGTCGGTATTTTGGCCGCCGGTGATACAGCGAAGCTGCTCGACGACCAGCCCAACATGGTGATCGTAGAGGTTGATACGACTTTTCATCGCCTGCTGAACAGCGTGCCAGTCGGCCTGCTCAAAGCGCTGCTGCGCCCCGGCAGTGACCTCAAGAAATCGCCCGTATTGCGCGTCAAATCCCTGCAGGATGGTATGGGCAATCAGAAGTTCGAGGCCACGCGTCATAGGCTTCTCCGCCGGATTGTGCCCTCTCCCAATAAGAGAGGGATTTTAGGATCAGAACTGCTCTTCTTCAGTAGAGCCGGTCAGTGCGGTAACGGAGGAGGCACCGCCCTGGATAATGGTGGTGACACGGTCGAAGTAGCCGGTGCCCACCTCCTGCTGGTGAGAAACGAAGGTGTAGCCTTCAGAAGCGGCAGCAAATTCAGGCTGCTGTACCTTCTCAACATAGTGGCGCATTCCCTCACCCTGCGCATAAGAGTGCGCCAGGTCGAACATGTTGAACCACATGCTATGGATCCCCGCCAGGGTGATGAACTGGTATTTGTAGCCCATGTCCGACAGCTCTTGCTGGAAGGAAGCGATGGTTTTGTCATCGAGGTTTTTCTTCCAGTTAAATGATGGCGAACAGTTGTAGGCCAGCAACTTGCCTGGGAAGCGAGCGTGGATAGCCTCAGCAAAGCGACGAGCCTGGTCCAGATCGGGTTTAGAGGTTTCACACCAGACCAGATCGGCATAAGGGGCGTAAGCCAGGCCGCGGCTGATAGCCTGCTCAATGCCAGCCCGAGTGCGATAGAAACCTTCCTGCGTACGCTCGCCGGTAATGAACTCGCGGTCATATTCGTCGCAGTCGGAGGTGATCAGGTCTGCCGCATCGGCATCGGTACGAGCGATCAGCAGCGTAGGAACCCCCATCACGTCGGCCGCCAGACGAGCGGCGATTAATTTCTGGATTGCTTCCTGGGTCGGGACCAATACTTTGCCGCCCATGTGACCGCACTTCTTCACCGAGGCAAGCTGGTCTTCAAAGTGCACCGCAGCGGCACCGGCCTGAATCATCGACTTCATCAGTTCAAACGCGTTGAGCACGCCGCCAAAGCCCGCCTCCGCATCCGCCACGATCGGCAGGAAGTAGTCAACGTGGCGTGGATCGCCCGGCTCAATATTCGATGCCCACTGGATCTGATCCGCGCGCTGGAAGCTGTTGTTGATCCGATCGACTACCGCAGGCACCGAGTTAGCCGGGTAAAGCGACTGATCCGGATACATGCTGGAGGCCAGGTTAGCATCCGCCGCAACCTGCCAGCCGGATAAGTAGATAGCCTCGATACCGGCTTTAGCCTGCTGCAAAGCCTGGCCACCGGTTAACGCCCCAAGACTGTTTACATAGCCTTTTTTCGACTCACCGTGCAGCAGGCGCCAGAGTTTCGCCGCGCCGTGCTGTGCCAGGGTACATTCCGGGGTCAGCGAACCACGCAGTTTCACCACGTCTTCTGCGCTATAGGTACGCTCAATGCCTTCCCAACGCGGCTGTGTCCATTCCTGTTGTACTTGTTGAATCTGTTGGCTACGAGAGGTTTTCATTTCGGATGCTCCATTTTTATAAGGTTAGGTTCAGGCAAGCAGGCGGTAGCCCGGCAGCGTCAGGAAGTCGATTAACTCTTCTGAAGTGGTAATTTTTTCCATCAGCCTCGCAGCTTCATCGAAGCGTCCCTGGCTAAAACGCTGGTCGCCCAGCTCGTCCTGAATCACCAACATCTCCTCGGCAAGCATCTGGCGGAACAGCGCTTTCGTCACGATCTGGCCGTTGCTTAGCGTCTTTTGGTGGTGGATCCATTGCCAGATGGAAGTACGAGAAATTTCAGCGGTCGCGGCATCCTCCATCAGCCCGTAAATCGGTACGCAGCCGTTGCCGGAGATCCACGCCTCGATGTACTGCACCGCAACGCGGATGTTGGCGCGCATGCCTTCTTCGGTACGCTCGCCGGGACAAGGCTCAAGCAACTGTGCCGCGGTAATGGGCGCATCTTCGCTGCGGCTGATGTCCAGTTGGTTATGGCGTTCGCCCAGCGCTTTGCCAAACACCTCAACAACCGTGTCCGCGAGTCCCGGATGCGCAATCCAGGTGCCGTCGTGGCCGTTGTTGGCCTCCATCTCTTTGTCCGCTTTAACTTTGTTCAGCACCCATTCATTCCGCGCGCTGTCTTTGCTCGGGATAAAGGCCGCCATGCCGCCCATCGCAAACGCACCGCGACGATGACAGGTTTTGATAAGCAGGCGCGAGTAAGCATTCAGGAACGGTTTATCCATCGTCACGGATTGTCTGTCCGGCAGGACGCGGTCCGGATGGTTTTTCAGGGTTTTGATGTAGCTGAAGATGTAGTCCCAGCGCCCGCAGTTCAGGCCGACAATGTGATCTTTCAGCGCGTGCAGGATCTCGTCCATCTGGAAGACGGCCGGTAACGTTTCGATCAGCAAGGTCGCTTTAATGGTGCCACGCGGCAGATCGAACCGATCTTCCGTAAAGCTGAATACTTCGCTCCACCAGGCGGCCTCTTGCCACGACTGTGTTTTCGGCAGATAGAAATAAGGGCCGCTGCCTTTTGCCAGAAGAGCATTGACGTTATGGAAGAAATAGAGACCGAAATCAAACAGGCTGCCTGGGATAGCTTCCCCACGCCAGGCCACGTGTTTTTCAGGCAGATGCAGGCCGCGCACGCGGCAAACCAGGACCGCCGGGTCGGGCTTCAGCTGATAGATTTTGCCTGCCTCATTGGTCCAGCTGATGGTGCCGTTAATCGCATCGCGCAGGTTGATCTGGCCGTCGATGACTTTGCTCCAGCTCGGCGCCAGGGAATCCTCAAAGTCGGCCATAAAGACTTTTACGTTAGCATTCAGGGCGTTGATCACCATCTTACGTTCAACCGGCCCGGTAATTTCTACCCTACGGTCGAGGAGATCCTGAGGAATGCCTCTAATCTGCCAGTCACTTTTACGAATGGAATCAGTTTCCGAATTAAAATCAGGAAGCTTTCCGCCGTCGATAGCCTGCTGTTCAGCAATGCGAGATGCCAGCAGCTTGTTGCGCTGTGGAGTAAAGCGACTCACCAGATCGCTGAGGAATTCTACGGCTTCCGGGGTGAGGATCTGCTTCTCTTGCTCGCCAAACGGCTGGCTAAAGGCCAGCTCTTCGCTAACTGTCTGTTGTGTCATTCGGTTACTCCTTCGTCTTATCCCGTCGAGACGGCCAAAAGTGAATCGCGCACGGCTGTGCAGTTTTCATGCAACAGAATTAAGACTACTTCATGAATTTTTAAAATCAAAAACAATTTCCATTTTTGATTTTAAATTGATTTATCGCATTGATATTTATGAGATTAAAGTTTTTACAGGCAGGGAAGTGGTTTTCAGAATAGAAAAAAGGCGCCGAAGGCGCCTGTGGTGGGAAGCTGAAACGCTTAATCGAGCGTCGGATTCATGTGGCGCAGGTCGAACGGCGTGATCTGGTAGACGTAATAGTTCAGCCAGTTGGTGAACAGCAAGTTACCGTGGCTGCGCCAGGTCGCATGTGGTTTTTTCGCCGGATCGTCACCCGGGAAGTAGTTATACGGTACTTCCGGCTGAAGCCCCGCCTCGACATCGCGGAAGTATTCACCTGACAGCGTCAACGCGTCATATTCCGGGTGGCCGGTCACAAACGCAATGCGCTTATCCCTGCTGCCAAACAGATAGGCATCGCCCTGTTCTGTTTCGGCAAAGATCTCCAGATCGGTGTAGTCCCGAATCAGTTGTGCAGGGAAGTCGGCATAGCGAGAGTGAGGCGCCAGGAATGAGTCGTCAAAGCCGCGCGTCAGCAAAGCATGGGGCTGAGTAACATGGTGCTCGTAGACGCCAGACAGCTTTTCATCCCGAGTTTGCTTCGGAATACCATACAAAATATTCAGCGCGGCCTGCACGGCCCAGCAGACAAACAGCGTTGAGGTGACATGATCTTTGGCCCACTCCAGGACCTGCTGGATCTGCGGCCAGTAAGCGACATCGTTGAATTCAACCAGCCCAAGCGGCGCGCCGGTCACAATCAGGCCGTCATAGTTATCGTGTTGGATATCTTCAAAATTACAGTAAAAGTTATTGAGATGCTCACTAGGCGTGTTGCGAGATTCACGGCTATCAATGCGCAGCAGCTGGATGTCCACCTGCAGCGGAGAGTTGGAGAGCAGCCGCAGGAACTGGTTTTCCGTCTCAATTTTCTTCGGCATCAGATTCAGGATCAGTACCTTTAGCGGACGTATTTCCTGATTGCTGGCGCGCGATGAAGTCATCACAAAGACATTTTCCTCACGCAGGAAATTGACGGCTGGTAGCTCGTCCTGCACCCGAATCGGCATAACCTTATATCCTCAAAGCATACGTTTAAACGTTTAGACATCCAGACACCTGACGATACCGAGTTTATAGATCAATGTCGAGTCAGAAGCGAAAAGGTGAAAATGTTTCATTTAAGAGTGATAACGAAGGGCAGATGCTTACGCTGGATTGAAGGCAGGAATGCAGTGGATAAATCTGCCGTAGAGAGTTAAAAATATGAAGGGTATAAAAGCAAAAAACCCCGGTCTTCCGGCCGGGGTTAATGCTTATTTGATGCCAGATAAACAAAAAACCCCAGCCGTCAGGCTGAGGTTTTCTGTTTTATTTGATGCCTGGCAGTTCCTACAGTACTCGTATCATCCTGATACTCGCCCCTTTGGGGCCGCCGCACACGGCGTTCAAACGTGTTCCCGACACGTTTGTCGCATGCCCATGCTCGTGCAGATAATTTCCTGATACC